>NZ_CP133084.1 GCF_030908545.1 Nitrosomonas sp. sh817
ATTCCGCAAGGCTCAAGGCTGGTGGGTACTTATTCCAGCGAAGTGGAGTTTGGTCAGGCGCGTGTGTTGGTCGCCTGGCAGCGCATCATTTTTCCGGATGGTAAGACCATGGATATCGGTGCCATGCCGGGTGCTGACGGGGTGGGTTATGCTGGTTTTAAAGATCAGGTCAATAACCATTACCTGCGCATCTTTGGTTCAGCCCTGATTATGTCGGCCATTGTGGCCGGTTCAACTTACAGTCAGCGTGATTCAGGAGGTGCTTTTGGGCGGCAAAATGCCGGTAGCATCATGAGTCAATCGTTGGGTCAGCAATTGGGATTAGTAACCGCCAATCTGATCCGTAAGAACCTGAATATCTCACCCACGCTGGAAATCAGGCCGGGATATCGCTTTAACATCATCGTTACCAAAGACATGAAGTTTTCTAAACCCTATCAGTCATTTGATTATTAATGCCGGAGCATTCGATTATGGTAAATAGTAAGAATCTAGCTATTCAGTGGATCACAATATTATTAAGCCTGGGTATTTTAAGCTATTCCTCAATCAATAAAGCCGGTGGAATGGCTGTCATAGATATGGCAAATGTAAAACAATCTACGATTACAGCTATTGAAGCAATCAATCAAACTGAAAAGCAAATTGAGCAATACAGAACCCAGTTACAGCAGTATGAAAACATGATTCGCAATACATTGGCACCACCTGCTTATGTATGGGCGAAGGTAGAATACACCATGACTAAGCTAATCAATTTATCCAATTCCATACGGTATTATGAACAACAATATGGAGGTCTAGACAGCTACATGCAACGGTTTCGCAATGTTGAATATTACCGTAGCTCATCTTGCTTCACTTTAGAGGAAAAATGTAGCGATTCCGCCTGGAAACTATTACAGGATGGACAAAATACCAGCACAGACTCACAAAAACATGCTAATGATTCCCTTTTACGAGGGCTTAGTGAGCATCAAAATCAGATTCCTCTGGATGCGGCTCATTTGCAACTTTTACAACAAAAAACTCAATCAGCTCAAGGGCAAATGGAAGCTTTTCAGTATGCCAATCAATTGGCCGCCTATCAAGCGAATCAGCTGTTGCAAATGCGTCAAATGCTGATAGCTCAGCACAATGCTTTCAATACAAAAAATCAGGCTGAGGTAGATCTGAAGGCCATGCAGCAGGCCGCTCGGGAAGCCGCAACCAAGCGATTGAGTCCGGAAATATTACCTGCTGGTAGAAATTGGTCTGTAAGAGACGCTTTTTAAAATACTAATCGAAGGAGAGAAAACGATGAAAAATAGTGATTTGGGTATTGCAGTTATGTGTTTATTGTCTTTATTGCTCTTGTCAGGCTGTTATAAGGATGGCGATGGCAAGCTTGAACTGAAAGAGCCTAAGAAGGAATTAAGTGAAATGCCGCCTGGAATTAGATGGACTATTAACGGGCCAGTAGATGAATCGGGAAATCCAGTTGAATTAGAGAAAGCAAAATAGTTATTGACCTAAAATATTCGCCAGAAGAATTGGGAGATCAAGCCTATGTACAAAGTATTGTGTATTTTATTAAGTACTTTGCTTCTGATATTACTTTCCACGAAGGCATCAGCTGAGCTGGCATATGTTGATCCAGTAACTAATCAGAGTGTTCTGGATCAAGTCGTCCAAAAGTTTTGGACAAAGGTTAAGAGTTGGCATACTGTTATTCAGTCTGCCGCTGAGCGATTGTTCTGGTCGCTGGTATTGATTTCAATGGTGTGGACATTTGGCATGATGCTGTTGCGCAAAGCCGATATTGGTGATTTCTTTGCTGAGTTCACTCGTTTCATTATTTTCACAGGTTTTTATTTCTGGCTGCTGACTAATGCCGTATCAGGTCACAATATTGCAGGCACTATTATAGATTCGATGCAGCAATTAGGCGGCACTGCTGCTGGTTTACCGAGTGGTGCCAGTCATGCCAGTATTATGCATACAGGGATTTTAATCTGGAATCAGGCAACAAAGAGCGTTACATTCATGCAACCTATAGATAGTTTGATGGGCTTTATCATTTCTTTAATAATTTTAATTATTCTGACAGTAATAGCAGTCAACATGCTGCTCTTGCTGATATCAGGATGGGTGTTAATGTATGCAGGTATCTTCTTTTTAGGTTTTGGTGGCGCACGCTGGACATCCGACATCGCTATAAACTACTTTAAAACGGTTTTGGGTATTGGAATACAGTTATTTGTAATGCTCCTGATCGTTGGCATTGGCAGTGATCTGTTATCCAGTTTTTACGCCAAAATGGGTAAAAATGTTATGAATTATGAAGAACTGGCGGTTATGCTGATTTTTACAATTGCATTTTTTGTGTTGATTTCCAGGTTGCCGCTGTTGCTGGCTGGCATTATAACGGGTAGTAGCATAGGCTCGAGCGCTGGAATTGGTAGCTATGGCGCCAGTGGTTTTATGGCAGCGGCCGGGACAGCGGCGGCAGTTGCATCTTATGGTGGATCACTAGTAGCCGATCGGCTAGCAGCGGCAAGAAGTGCGGGGCCGGATGCTTTACGCAGCGCTATTGAAAAGGGTCAGGCTCAGGAATCTGCGGGTATGAACAATATTTCCCAAGGAGGGGGTAAATAATGGATAAGGTATTTAAGCAATTCGTTTGATGATGGATTTGCCACCGGACATGCAAGAAAGAGTGGTGTGCTCAATTATAGCCGCCATCAAGTATGAAATACCAGCTAATATCTTACTGGCGATAGCCGAAAAAGAAGGCGGCAAACCAGGTCAATGGGCAAGTAATAGGAACGGCACTCATGATGTTGGCTCGATGCAGTTTAATACCGTGTATCTTCAAGATTTATCCAAATATGGCATCACGCCTGAACATGTAGCAAATGCGGGTTGTTATGCCTATGATCTGGCCGCTTGGCGAGTGCGTTTACATATCAGGAATGATAAAGGCGACATCTGGACAAAAGCGGCTAATTATCATTCACGTACTCCAAAATATAATGCAAAGTATCGCGCTGATTTGATTATCAAAGCAGTTAAATGGGCTAATTGGTTGGAAGATCGGATTACTTCATCAAATGTTGATAATCAATAACGTAATATTTCAATATTAAACCATTAAGATAACAGGATGGCAGGATAGTAGAATATTAAAGTAGTAAAACTTAAAAGTGCTTGATCTACTCGGATTACCTAAGGATTCCTGCGTAAATGAGTAACATCCCGGATCTATCAGGTCACTGAACCAAGCATCTAAAGACATGAGCGCTCCTTAGTGTACATTTTCCCGTACCAGTGGATTCCAGACCCTGCTACTAAGGGTTTAGCGTAATATTAACGACAAATAAATCTCATAATCCACAAAAAAATGTCAACGTAGATCTAAACTTTCATAGTTAGCATTTTGAGAAAATTTACTGAGTTTATTGCCTAAGGTGTAGTAATCAGAGATGATAACTGTTGGAAAATAAAAAATGCTCCAACCACAACAGCTGAGAATGCGCCAAGAGAATGTTCTCGTCTTTGGAATTATTACGTAAGTCAGGGTAAGCCTAAAAGCTGTGATCACCTTACGCACGATGATGCAGTAAAACTAAGAGTTTGGGGTGGAAAGTAATAAGTAAGCCTGACAACTCACAACCTTTGATGTACTCAGATATTTCGGTCTAGGATTTAAGTGGATAGTTCAGATCTAAAATCGTACAGAGGATTTGAAACAGAGAGCGTTACGGGGTCTTTTAACCAAAAGAACGGTTTGTACCGACCACCTCATCAAGCTTTGATGTCAGTATTTATATGTAAAGCTTGAATTTAATCTGACGTCTTCGAAAATAGAATTGAATAAGTACTGGCAGTTGGCATTATTGAAACGACCGCTTCCGGCAAAACCAGTCAGTCAATTTCTTCAATAAATCCTCGAATAATCTGGTCAAATTATATGAGGTAGCCAATACTGACATAATCTCCAGAACTGTATTTCGTGCCAATTTAGGATGATATACAGTTAACAAACCTGACAAACGTAACAGCTTTGTTTCCGATAATGCTAAGAGTATGGAAGATATAGGGAAACAATAAAATTACTTGTTAGACGATTTAATGCAAAGGTGGATCCAAACATAAGGAGTGCGTAGTGGTTGATTTCAACAAGTTGCGGACACAAAAGAAAAAGCCAAAGGCAATCGAACCATCGGAAATCTTTCGTCGTCTTCCGAAGCCTCCCGGGATTAACGATCTCTATACAAGCCAGGCAGAAGTTCTACAAGCCTGGTTTATACGCCGTGCTGAACGGGATATTGTGGTCAAATTACATACCGGGGGTGGAAAAACCCTGGTTGGCCTCCTCATGGCGCAATCGACATTGAACGAAACATCCGAGCCTGTTCTCTATTTGACACCAACAGTTCAGCTTGTTAAGCAAACTCTAGAAAAAGCGAGAGCACTTGGAATTCACGCCGTTCCCTACGAGAGGGGGCAAGCATTAAACGATGATTTTGTGAACGCCAATGCCATCATGATTGCAACTTACAAAGCATTGTTCAATGGGAAAAGCAAATTTGGGTTGCGCGGAGACCCTCATCCCCAAAGAGTGGCGGCCGTGGTGCTCGACGATGCGCACGCGGCCTTTTCAGTTGTGCGAGAGTCATTTACGCTCGAGATTTCAGCTGACGAGGATCGCGAACGATACGAAGAACTTGTCGGTCTATTTCGAAAAGCATTTAAGGATACTGACAGACTAGGAACGTTTGATGATGTTGTGTCAGGCGGTGAGTATTCCGTTTTGGAAGTGCCGTATTGGGCATGGCATGAAAAACTGGATGCAGTCCGCGAGCAGCTTAGATCGGATGCTGAGAAGTATGCATTGGTGTGGTCGCTACTGCGCGATCAGTTGCATCTTTGTCATGCACTTATTAGTCGCGATGCGTTTACTATAACCCCAATCCTTCCTCTCGTTAATTCTTTTCCTACCTTTTTTGAGGCGACTCGACGTATATATATGTCTGCTACTATAGCGGACGATAGCGATATTGTCCGTATGTTCGATGCCGCCCCTGAACTGGTGAAGAAACCACTAACATCCCGCTCTCTTGCAGGTGTGAGCGAACGGATGGTTCTGATTCCAAATTTAATGCCTTTTAAATTCAATGTGCAAGAGTCCATAAAGAGAATAGTTCAATGGACTTCGAAGCAGGGGTTTGGAACGATCATTCTTGTTCCGTCGGACAAAGCGGCTGCCAATTGGGCAGAAGTTGGTCAAGTCGCAATAGGTTCGACAGAAGTCGAAGCATTAGTAACTGCACTACAGGAGGGTGAAACGTTTGGCCCCGCTGTATTTGCGAATAGATATGATGGTATAGATCTTCCTGGTAATTCTTGTCGACTCCTTGTGATGAGCGGTCTTCCCTCTGGAACTTCGAACTATGAGTTATTTCGGGCGAGTTCTTTATACGGCGGCGTAACGATTACTAGAATGCTTGCCCAAAGAATTGAGCAAGGAATAGGAAGGGGTGCCCGTGGCGCAGGCGATCATTGCGTGGTACTTTTAGTAGGATCCGATCTCGCGGGATGGATTGCTAAAGACGCCAATTTCAAGTTTCTCACAAGCGCTACCCGGGCTCAGCTAGAAATGGGAGCGGAAGTTAGCAAGGAAGTCAAAGATATAAAGGACCTTGCCAAAACCATAAAGCGGAGCTTTGACCGCGATCAGGAATGGATCGAATATCACGCAGAAACCTTGGCAGAACTCGTTAATGAAGTCCAACCCGACGAAATTAGCTTTGTTCAAGCTGGCGGAGAAAGAAAGGCGATCAACTTGTGGAGTGACAGCTATCACGAGCAGGCAATAGCAAGATTAGAGAAAGTCATTGAGGAAAATGCACTTGACCCACAAACGCGAGGTTGGATGGAGCAACTGGCGGCGCGAATCGCCGATCGATGGGGGCATCCCGAGCGGGCTGAGGATTTCCAGCGACAAGCTTTTGCACATAATCGGAATTTAACTCGGCCTAAGGTTCTGCCACCTTATCGACCACTTTTGGTGAGAGGCGAGCAAGCTAGTATGATTATGAATGAGTTTGGTGACTATCGGTTGCGACGTGGGCTTTTGCAATCGTTCGAAGATATTGTTGCCAATTTGCATAAAAATGCATCAGCTAATCAGTTCGAACAGGCATTAGTTGATCTCGCTCCCATGCTGGGCTTCTCCTCAGAGAGACACGACAGCAATGGCGAAGGTCCGGATGTACTCTGGCTATTGCCCGGAAAGATTGGGCTGGTTATTGAGGCGAAGAGTCGAAAGAAAGCAAAGAATGCGCTAACGAAGGAACAGCACGGGCAACTTCTCGTTGCTGCAGAGTGGTTCTCGAAAAACTATAAAGATTACAAATGTGTGCGAGTCAGCGTACACCCTCAAAACAAGGCTACCAAGGTCGCTGTGGCGGGAGCATCCCACGCGCTCACGTATGAAAAGTTAGCCGCTCTTGTGGATGATGCTAGAGCACTCTTGACAACTTTATCTGAATCGCAACTTGCTGAAAATAGCCTTATTGCTGAATGTGAGCGGCTTCTTGCTTGCTCACCTTTGAAATCTGAACACTTTGTCGAAAGTTATTTGTTACCATTCGATGATGGTGCGTAATAAGTTTGTGTGTTGAGAGATTTCGCCCAACAAGGCATTGCGGCGTTATCTCTGTTAAAAATGAGTTTGTATTATCTCATTGCCTGGTTTCAGTCGAATTTAGTCAATCAATGTCAGATTGAATGGAGACTAATCTTTGAAGCTGCCAGATCAAGTTTGAGCTATTACAATTTATAACTTATTGAATATCAATAAGTCATCCACTATTATATACCAGGGCTTGCAGAGGGAGCGAGCGAAAAATTGTACTTTTGGTCAAAAAACCCCAATAAGCATTCTTATAATTTTAGTCTCCTGGTCAATACCGGACTGGCTTATTTAGCAGGGATACATTTCAATAATTGATTTCAGTTCCTTAATCGTCAACTTGTCAGTTACAGTCAGTGGATCAATGGTTTTGCCATATTTATTTTTAACGGATGACCGAACAAGCTTGAGCATTGTTTTTCCTAAGCGTTTCGAAGGAGAAAGAGGGATAATGTTTCCAATTAATTCTAGAGTATCAGGACAATTGTCCGGGTTTGAGCGATATATAGTTTGCTTGATTTGGTCTCGCTTCCTTGTGAAGCTATGCTGCAATTTGACATGATTTTGCTGAGCGAGCTCGTTTAGCCAGTTATCAATTTCATCCTCATCCTCATCTAGCAGTTCTGCAAGATGGAGGGCGGATATGAAATATCCTTCAATATCACTATATGCTGTTATAAACGGGATAGCTCCCGCGCTATCAATCTTTTCAATTATTGTTCTAACCTCATCTTCAGTCATGAAATCAGAATCTCTGTGGACAATAAGTTTTGTGTTTGGAGTGATATCCTTAATGAATAAGCAAAGATCTAGCGCTGATTGAATGTTTGATGAGGTTTTGTAGCTATATATGGCTGTTTTATTAATGTCGAAACCTGAAACATCCAATGCTGTTTTAATTAGAGAGAGCTTGCTATCTTCAGACAAGACAACCCAGTCTATTTCGCCGCCCCGAAGCTTATCAAACGTATCAAGCGCACCAAGGTCAAGCAACAAGGGTAGCCTGTCTAAACCAATGCCCTGATCTACTACTTTGCCATCCCTGAGCCATACAAAGTGCGCCTCATCATAAAGCGCATCTACAATATGTCGGCTGTGTGTTGATAAGATTACCTGGGTTATAGTTTGTAGAGAGATAGTCAAAATGGCCGAAGCCAAGAGGCCTTGATTGTCTGGGTGAAGATGCGCATCCGGCTCATCCAACAAGAGCAGTTTTGGCTCAAATAGTACCACATATGAAAAAATCTGCAGTGCTTGAAGGACTCCTGTACCAGATAGTTCTAGCGGGCATTGACGCCCATAGGGCCCTGATAGTGAAATGTTAATCGAAATATATACATCTTGCTTCTCATTAAACAAAACTGAGATCCAAAATTTTGGGAAAACAGTCTTCATTAGAGTGACAAGTTTTTCTAGTTTTCCTTTCTTGTAAATTAAAAGTAGAACATTACGAAGATAGAGGTTGGCGTCCCCTCCTGCAATCCCTCTCCTAATTACGCTTTCAGTTCTATATTCTTCCTGCCTCGGGATTCCTGCCAAGCCTGGAACGTAGATAGAAAAAAGATTGATTTGGTTTGTAACGGAAGCGCCCAGAACTGCATTACCACTCCTTGTACAACCAACATTTCCTTCGTTTCTGGCACGATAGATTTTTATTTTTGTTTCCACCTCATTTTCATCAATATTCGCTTTAATCCATAAATGACCAAACTGTGATTGATTTAGGTATTTACCGCCATGTCGAAGATCTACAAATTCATGAGAAGGACTGTAAAGAAGAGCGCTTTGAGCAAAGGTGTCACGTCCAATCTGGCGAGCCGCCACCGCAGCACATATTGAAAAGTGAATTCCTTGCAATACACTGCTTTTGCCTGAGTTGTTTCCGCCCACCAAGACATTGGTTGATGCAAGGAAAATTTCTGCATCATCAATCCTTTTAAATTTCTTTAGGTGTAAAGATTTTATGTTCATATCTATTTAATGTTCATTAATGCAACATCAACTATAATTGGATACTAATCAACAAAAGACTCTAAAGTTTCATTATAAGACGTGAATAATGAGTAACAGAGCAATCAATAAGAAACCTTGAACGTTGGACTATCCTCTGGTCGGGTTTTGCGATGATCATAAATCCTTGTAGTAGCAATATTGGCATGTCCCAGCCATTCTTGTACTTTGGCAATATCTGCTTGATGATCCAGCGCATTGGTGGCTGCTGTTGCGCGTAAGGAATGCGCGCCGATTTTGAAACCTAGCTTTTCAGAGTATATCTGCACCAATTTATAAATACCGTCTGGGGTAATCGGTTTTTGTGATCCCTTAATCCGGTTATTACTGGTTGAACGGAATAATGCGCCAGTATCTTCCATGACATGTCCTGCTGCATCCAGGTAATCATGGATTAAGCTGCTGGCTGCGGGGTGCAGCGGTACATAACGTGTTTTACCCCCTTTACCGGATATTTTTATATGAGGCACACCACGACGTTCCTGCTTAAAATCTTTAACTTTCAATCGGCACAACTCATCACGCCGCAAGGCGTGATAAAGCAGGGTGGCCAGTATTGCGCGATCACGCTTTCCTTTCAGTGAGCTACCATCCGGTGCATCAAGCAATTCGCGCGCCTGATGATCTCCGATTGCCGGAGTTCTTCCTTCATAACTTTCTACAGCTGGTCGCTTCACGCCCTTTACTGGATTATGGGTAACTGTGTTTTTCTCACATAAATATTCAAATAAAGAAGATAGTGCCGCCAGACGGTGGCGAATACTCATATTACTTAATGATCGATTCACCAAATCATCGCGCCAGGCAATAATATGGGCACGAGCTATAACCCTGAATTCTTCCGGATTCTGAATACCCGTGAAATTCATAAAATCCTTTAGAGCATTTTCATAGGCACGTTGTGTTGCTTTGTTGCCTAAGTTGGCGAACCATTCAACTTCAGGTGGAACATCAGCAAGCCCCTGAAATTCTTTTGAAGTAAGTGCTCGATTGCTGGTGGTGATCAGGTCTTTCATATTATTTATCTAGTCCATGCATTTTTATGCAAATCTTAACTACTAATATTTCATAATTTTTACCGTCATTATAAAGCTACTTTACTATTGATAACATATTTTATCAATAGTAAAGATGGGACTTAAGTTGTGTTTCTGATTTTTTAATTGAAGGATTTTTTTCATAAGTCTAGACAATCTAGCCTAGATAGGAAAATTATGGATGAATGGCGTATTGCAGATGCAAAAAATAAATTTAGTGAATTGTTCAATAATGCACTGATTGGAAAAATTCAAGTTGTTCACCGGCGGGATGGTGATGTTGTAATCATTTCCAAAAACGAATATGAACCGCTGATTGGTCAAAAGAAAACTTTTAATTTAAGCAATATATTCTCTCTCCACCATACGAGATCGACCATCTAAATGATATGCGTGATAAAAGTTCAATGCGGCTAGTTGATCTATGAGGGTATTATTGGATACATGCGTGTTATCCGAACTCTATAAACCAGATCCACTGGTTACGGTTTATGAAGCTGTTAATGATGTTCCAGATGAACATCTGTTTATCTGCGTTATTACAATAGGAGAAATCGGCAAAGGTATCGCGCTTTTGCCAGATTGTTCTAAAGCGACATTGCAAGCCATTATCCGTGGTCATGTAGCACCAGATACCGTGATCCATTCTGATGGATGGCGCGGGCTATGACGGATTGGTCGATATTGGCTTTGATAAGCACTTCAGGGTACATCATGGTAACAATGAATTTGCCAGTGGTGAGCGGCATATTAACGGTATCGAATCTTTCTGAAGTTTTGCCAAGCGCCGTTTGGCAAAATTCAATAACGTGCCTGAGCGCACCTTTTATCTGCACCTGAAAGAAACCGAATTTCGTTTTAATCATCGTCGTGATAATCTCTATCATAAAATTCTCAAATTATTACGTTTAAACCCGCTTTAACTTCCTAAGACCCTTCTTTTAAATTCAATCCAGTGAATATATAATACCAATGCAGGCTTTATGGGAACTATCATGAAAAAACAAAGTCTACTTTTAATTATAAGGAATTAGATTTCATCTATTTAATTTTCTAATAGATAAGATCATTCTTTTTAAGATTTTTTTTAAAAATTAAATGATTAGGAGGTATTAAAATGGCAACAGCCTATAACACAAGTAGTAACGTTACCAGTAAAAGTGGTGATTATGATATGTCACTTTGGTACGATTCAAAGTACTACAAAATTGGTCTTTTTACGATGCTTTCTGTAGCGATATTTTGGATCTGGTATCAAAGGACATTTGCATATTCACACGGCATGGACTCGATGGAACCGGAATTTGACAAAGTGTGGATGGGGCTGTGGCGTGTGCACATGACGCTGATGCCGCTGTTTGCGCTGGTTACCTGGGGCTGGATATTAAAAACCCGTGACACGAAAGAGCAATTGGACAACCTGGATCCCAAGTTAGAGATCAAACGTTATTTTTACTGGCTGATGTGGCTGGGTGTGTATCTGTTTGGCGTTTACTGGGGCGGCAGCTTCTTCACCGAACAAGATGCATCGTGGCACCAAGTGATTATTCGTGACACCAGCTTCACACCAAGTCACGTAGTGGTGTTTTATGGTTCATTCCCGATGTACATTGTATGTGGCGTAGCTTCATACCTGTACGCGATGACCCGTCTGCCATTATATAGCCGCGGCACATCATTTCCGTTGGTGATGGCGATTGCAGGCCCGTTGATGATTCTGCCAAACGTAGGATTGAACGAATGGGGCCATGCATTCTGGTTCATGGAAGAACTGTTTAGTGCGCCATTGCACTGGGGCTTTGTGATTCTGGGTTGGGCAGGTTTATTTTCAGGTGGTATTGCAGCGCAAATCATCACCCGTTACTCAAACCTGACGGACGTAATCTGGAACAACCAAAGCAAAGACATTCTCAATAACCGGATTGTTCCTTAATTTGAGATTTATTTAATATTCCCGCCTCTTATGAATAATAAAAGGCGGGAATTAAAAAAGGATTAGAATTAAAAATTAAAGAAAATCTGGGAGAAGGAAATGACTAAACAGAGAATGTTTATATTCGTCTTGATACTTACCTTTTCTACAGTATTTCCAGTAAGTGCTGTTTTTGCACATGGAAAAGTAACATTAGAATCAGATATATGTGTAAGAAACATCGCGGGGAGCATGGTACATTTAAGCACTTACCAGCCACAACACGACCCGGAGGCTGAATACTGCACAGAGATTCCTAAAGAAGGCGAAATTCTATGGGTTTTGGATCTAGTAGATCAGGCGCTACGCGATATGCCTATTGCAATACAGTTAGTAAGAGGAAGCGAGAAAAATAACAGCAAGACGATATCTTCCTTTTATTCAAGAAATCATTCGGATGGGGTGATTAAAGGCGAATTTAACTTAGATGAAGGAAACTATACCATGTTCATTACCGGTGAGGGAGTTCCTCCTTTACTCTATGAATTTCCTCTTAAAATCCAAAAGGTCAATTATGTAGCTGCCTTTAGTACAGCAGTACCTTACTTACTAACCTTTTTGTTACTTGCCTTTCTATCAAATAAGTTATTGAAAAGAAAAAAGGCACGATAAACATTGTTATTTTTAACAAATTATGTATATAATTAATACGCACTTGAACGATAATTTATCGGGCTTATACCGTTTCACATTTCTTTGAGTTATAGCTGGGTTTATTTCTTTCCTTTAACCCAGTTATAACAATTTCCTTAATAATTGCGTTTTTATATATGGCGCGATTACATTCTCTGGTTTCCACCTGTACCAATCCTCGGTAACATACAGAAGAGCATAATGACTTATATTGCCATGCTGACTAGGCATGCAGTGATTCATCTGATGAAATATCAGGGAAAAAATGTTTTTTGAGCCCAAAACACACTTTTCATTTAGGATACTTCAGTTAGTTCATGATTTATAAGTTTTGGAATTAATCGCACATAGATGAGTTGGCTCACGAGCTCGACAAGAGTTTGTGTAACGATGATCGCTGGTAACACAGGTATTGCTCCTGGTACTGCAAGTGCCAGAGGTAACACTACTAGCGAGTTTCGTGTACCTGAGCTGAAAGCTATAGCACGACCAGCTGGTGCATCAAGGTGGAAAAATCGACTTATCAGCCACCCTATTAATGGAGAAACAGCCGCAAAAGTAATATATATCGGAACTGTTATCCATACTGCCTCCATCGCCTCTTCCAATTGCGGAACAACAGCCGCAATAACTACAAACAGAACGAGTGCTGTGGCAGGTACTGGTAATAATCCTAATCTAGATAATACCCAAACCCCAGTGTTAGTCTGAGCTGCCCAAATTTGAACAATACTGGCAAGTATTAAGGGGATCGCAATCAGAAAAATGAACGCATGAACGAATGGAGTGAAATGGATAAGTTCAGTTGCGTTATCCCCTAGAAAAAACCCCATATATACGGGTAATAACAACATTTGAACAATTAAGAGTATTGGCGTTGAGGCAAGGAGCAGTCTGGCATCAGCACGGCCAAGATGTGAAAATGTAACAACATAGTCTATACAAGGAGTGAGTAGAACTAATAACACCCCAAATAAAATCAGCGGATTTGGTATTAAAAACTGTACCAGTACGGCAACAAATAAAGGAATTATGACAAAATTCGTGAGAAGCAATGCAGTAAAAAACCGAATACGAGTAAATGCTTGTCTAAGATTTGTAAGAGGTACTTGTAGAAATGTTACGAAGAGCATTAATGCTAAAGCTGGATTTATCCCTACTTCAAGTATAGTTGTTTGAGGTACAAACATACCTATAACCGCTGCGATAGCTACGGTACTAAAATAAATGCTGATTTGCCTATTTTCCAAGAATTCTTTAAATCTTTGCACCCTATGAATTTTCCCGATTATTATGTTGCGTGAACAGTATTTTTTGGAAGCAAGCTTGTCATTATTAATATTTGTTGAGTGTATGAAAGCTTATCATTTATTCTACTAACAAAATGCAGAGTAAATATGTAAAAACCCCGACTCATGGGGGGTAGGTATATCATCGTTTGCAGTCATCGGCATCCCTCCCTGTCCTTCAAGCCTGATCACACCTTTTATCTGCACCTGAAAGAAACTGAATTTCGTTTTAATCATCGCGGTGATAATCTCTATCAGAAAACCCTTAAATTGTTACGTCTAAAACCGCTTTAATTTTCTAAGACTCTAATTTAATTAGAAATTAAAATCGGTGGGGATATATCATTTATTTGTTTTTCTGTGTCATTGACACGTTTATTGGCGGCTTTTTGTTCGCTTATAAATTGATTAGAAGGAAAAATTGTATATTTCACATCAGTTATTGCACGGCTTTCTTTACGTTCGTCTGTTTCATAGCTCGCTATGATATTTTTTTCTTTTAATTCGTCTAATGCTGAAAGCACTTTTCTTCTGTTATCAATTTCTCTGCTTTGCTGCAATAATCCGGTGCTTTTCAAATCTGAAAACATGAAATGATAGTTATTGATAAGATTGGCGTGCCGGTAACGATTGATTAATTTCTTATAAATAAAGCGAGAGAGTTGTTCATCGCAGCTCATCAGACGATCATAGTTAAATTGTCTGTATTCAAGGCGATTTATTGCATGGCTAATAAACAGAGGTAATCTACCGATGTGTTGTGCGTCAGTATCGGCAAGATACTCTTCACGGCCAACGGTCACCAAGTCTTGTAGAATGGAACCTTTCCAGATTTCCTTTTTCTCTTTAGAGAGCGAGATTACGCAAGAACTCATCACCTCTATAGCATGTTTTATTTGGTTAATATTTCGATCGCGACCTCTGGATGCGAGCTCTTTCAAAACCATTCTTAAAGAAAACCGAACCCATGTTTCAACCTTATTGACATCATGAATGCCATGATTTTGTATAGTGAGAATTTTTTTTAAAGCTTCTTCCACAAGTTCTTCAGTTATACCAGGGAAGAAAGCTTGATATTTATTATTCCCTTGTTTTATCAAGGCCGGTTGAATGCGAACAGTAAAATAACTGCCTTTCTCCGTATAGTTCCATTCATAGGGATCAGCATGGCCTGTATCTGTTCTTAATTTTTTTACTTGTGCAGGTGTCAAAAAATATTTCGGAATGCTTTCCCATATTTCAACGGTATTTGAAACCTCACTTTTGTCATTGGTGACAAACTGTGAGAACAGATCAAGTTGAAGGCTTTTAATGTACTTTTCTGGCGGTTTTTTCTCTGGCATATATAGTGTATAAGGAGTCGTAAATTCAGATCCACGTTTATTTGTATTATCAATTAAAATACGCGTAATCATTAACAATGACATTAACACACTTATCTGTAAGGATATCAATACACCTATTTCTAACACATTAAATACAAGCGTTTGCAGATAAAAACTCCAATAAGGTGCAAAGGCTCCAATAAAAGCAAAATGAAAGTAATAAAATCCCGAAAAACGAAGCAAACGCATAAAGTATTAATGTAATAAAATTATTTTATGATCGCTCAAGATTAACAGAAATTACAACCGTTGAAGAGGAGCCTCGATGCTTTATTACTATAGGCAAAACGTAGTGGACAGTCAGCCATGTGCGTAAACATTTTAAATACTCGCTCGTTGAGCGGCGTAGCCCAAAAAACTTAAATTTTTCTTACGATGGCGTTGACCCGTGCATCCATCCCATTCGTACGCATCCAGATCTTCTGGGGCTGAATTCGTTACACTTGCAACGTAGACAACGATTTCATGAGGTATGCTTTTTTGATCGTTTGAGAAAAAGTCTTGAAATTGAAAAAATTTGAGCAGAATTTCACATCCAAGTCGGTCGCGACCAATGCGGCCTAGCAATAACACCAATTTCCCGACAGATAGTGACCACCGAGTTTCCAGTTCGTCTTTGCTCCAATGCCATTTCAAAAATTCTCCTCGCAACACGCGGAATAGATGAGAAGACATGCTTGCTATTGGCAATTTTATCGTGATAACTCATTTTATGTGGTGGTTTTTGCAGCTATGTGCACACTACCCCATATTCAGGTGGTGCGTCGATAGTCACCACATAAACCCGAGTTTCTTTGTCTCTTTCTGCCAATAATCCTTGAATCATCATTCGCTTATCCAATTCTATCCAGTGGGATTGATTGTCATGGTCTTTTTCCATGAACTGTTCAGCAGCAATTAAAACCGGTCTTGGGTGCCAGGGCTTCCATTTGTCGCTTTTGATAGAATTCAGTCGTGCCCAGCCGCCATTCGGAAATTTACCGATGGCTTCATCCTTGCGTCTGCCCCACGTTATCCAGGTAACATTGCTATCTCGTAGCCGCACAGGCAAGCGTGCGTCCGGTTGCGGGAAATAAATCTTTTGATCCTGGTATTCAATACCACCGTACATGGCGCCCCTGCTGCGTAAGTACATAGATTGCTGCAAGAGAAGGAATTAATACATTCAGACGACAGCTTCCAGACCGCGCTTTTGCACAAGATGTAGTAACTTAAGAGCGGTACCTGTTGGCCGTTTCTGTCCGATCTCCCATTTTTGTACTGTCGAAACACTTGTATTTAGTATGGCAGCAAACACCGCCTGACTGACACGTGTAGCTTCGCGAATTTGTTTTATCTGCTCCGGTCCCAAGGGTTCAATAGGCGGCAAGCACAATCGATCGAATTCGCGTAGCGTAACCTGATCCAACACGCCAGCCTTGTGTAAACCCTTGGCCGTATCATGTACAGCCTCAAGAATGGTTGATTTAGTCTTGCGCATCGCAATTAACCTCCATTAATTCTCCCGCATATTGTGCTTTATCGAGCGCCTGCGCGGTTAGTGACAGCAGGTGAGCAGCCAACAGCTTTAGCGCTATCTCTTCATCTTTGTCGATGTTGCTACGTTCGTTCTTTGGGAAGCCAAATAAGAATATCCAACGGTTTCCTTTGTTGGTGACGACCAATGTGCGAAAGCCGCTTCTCTTTCCTTGTCCTAATCGCGCAATTCGTTTTTTCAGCAGCCCATTGCCGAGGTCGGCATCATACAGTCCCTCAGTCATCTCACGCACAGCGGCGCACAGACTAGGCGAGGTCATCCTTGTTTGTTTGCCCAACGATCAAACCATCGTGTCTTGTAAATTATCATCCTGTATCTGCCTTAAATATAATATAGCACTAAGTGATATATCTAGCAAGCCGAAACCTATAACACAAATCATTTTGAATGCCTTCGTATATTCAATGAGGATGTCACCTAAAGAAATAGTAGCGGATTTAAATTACCTGACTAATGCCCGTTTTTGCTTGATTTCCTGCTGCTTAGGTTCAACACGGGTTTGTAACTTCGCTAAACAGGTCAGTTTAGCCTGCTGAGATACTTTTTCAACAACCGATCCGACCTGACGTTTAACCGCATCAATACCAAGTGAGCTTTTATTGGCCAGATCATTAAAATCATTTAATCTCTTTGATACCTGCTCATTAGGTGCAAAAACCGGAAATACCGCCATACCATTCACCAATGCCGCTGCTTCCAATGCTTTTTCCTTGCCGGGGTTTTTGCCAATGGTGGATTCCAGGTGATGATCATCATCTCCGGCAATAATGATGGGTTTATGCGGATACTTTTCATGCAAATCCTGCGCGACTTTGGACAAATTGCCCGAATCAAATGCGGCGATGACAGGATAATCCAGCGCCTGGGATAGCGTGTCTGCGGTGGCATACCCTTCAGCTATCACGATAGCAGGTGTTGTATTGATGGCTGCTTCCAGTCCCTGACCGTTATTTCCCACGATATGAAAGTTATTCTCCTTTCTGCTAGGGGTGAACCCAACATACGCACTACCAGGGGCAAATGGATCTTTTCCACATCAATTTGGAGATGTGGTGATATCACCGAGCGGGATTCTGGCCTCCAAATCGAGATCAAAACGTCCAAATGGGTTGACGTGGTGTGTAAACAGCGGGCTCAATGCCGCCCGGTCGCGCGCAGTCATCTTTCCCAGCCAAGTAGGTTCTTCCAGAACCTCCTGGATCATCAGCGTATTGATGTAAACAAGACTCGACTGCAACAAGTGCAGGCATAACAGCGAGATTTCCTGGTCCTCCTGTCGATTCGCCGTCAACTCCCCGCCTTTGCCGATCATGATGAAATCATTGGCGCTGTTCCAGCTCTCGACAACGTTCAAGCCCTCGTGGATCTCGCGCCGGAGTTGCTCGGTATGCAGGTACCGGCATAGGAAGATCGTTTTGATCGCTTTTCCCAATTCGCTGAACGCTTTGTAGGTTGGATGCTGAATATTGGTCCGGGTGAAACGCCGCAGCAAGCTCTCCGCATCGGCCATTCCCATCTTCAGCGCAACCGTGTGCTTGGGGTTTGAAGTCCAATGGTACGAAAACGTACGTTAGCGACTATGTTAAGGCGCATTTCAGTAAATCGTAAAATAGTACCTAATTTTTACCACACTCGCTATTCGTTATAGCCATCTAACGAACGTCAATCGGTACGAATCGGAAGACATACGAAGCATTCAGTAGCGCGGATTAGATTGAAAAATTTAAAAGCGCTGATGAGTGTTAGTAGAGGGCTCTATTAATTACGCATTTACGAAGGAATCATCACGCCTACCTTTTTAGCAGTCAGCAATAGGACGGATAGCCACTTTTGCCTTAATAAGCGTGCACAAAGTACCATTTTCCTGATAATAACCGTATTCAAACATCGGAGTACTTCTGCCTTTTTTGGCCAAATCAGTGCGTATTTGCCGCTCTATTTCCGGAGACATATGAAAAATGAGCTCTAAATCACTTAGACCTTCTGCTATAAAATCCAGCTGTAATGAACTTGTCAAAACTCTATGGTCGGGGAATAATTTCTGACATGCCATTGCTGCAATAGGATCAGCCAGACAGGCTTGGTATCCGCCAAATAAACTACCTCCAACATTAGTTGCAATCCAGCTATGTGGCAAACGGATTTTGATAGTGCGCCAGTCGGGAGACAAAACCAGTACTTTAATACGCATTAACCAAAAAAAGGGTAGGCACTCTATTCTTTTTTTATCTGATAATAAAGGCGTGGTCCAGATAAAATGACGTAAGTTCATAGGGTTAATGCATCCTGGTTATAATTCAGTGAAATATTGATATAATCTTTTTATGAAAGGGGCTTGCTTTTCGCGTTCGGCACTACTTTTTCTCCGAATTTGACCAGTCGACGATCCATTCGGACGTGAACAGATCGACTCGGATGGCGACGACCTAGCCCAGAGTGACGAAGCTTGGCTCCAGTTGAGACCGCAAGAATCCGTGCGAAACCAGGCTCGCCTATTCCTTTCTGCCGCTGCGCCAGATAGAGAGATCAACAGCCAGATGCCACCGATGACGGCGGCGAAAAAGCCGAGCGTGCCGAATGATGGCAAACCCGGCAAGGACGGCTCGCCTTTGACATTCATGCGGTTGCCAGGCAGGTAAAAGAGGTTGCCTGGATGGGATCGGCATGGAAAAAGCCGTCTTCCAGCATCATCTTGAGTACCGCGTCTGTGCCGCGCCGAGCCAATAGCCTGCGATCAAGCCTCGCCGCATCCACTGCCGTCAGATCGTGGCCGGGAATGTCTCGGACATATAGTCTTGCAATTGAGCCGTTCGCTGACCCATTGCCAGTGAATGCGGGGCACGATGATTTCGGCCAGCCTGGTCAAAAGGCGCAGGTCGGCCTAGACAATCTGCTTGATGCCGGGCCGACGCACTTTGAGGATGACTTCACTGCTATCGGCCAACCTCATTTGTTTGTTGTAAGGATGCGGTCGATTTCCGCTTCTGCTTCGCGCCAATCTTCCGCTGTGTCGCCGCCGGCAAAGCCGCGCTTTTCGGCGCGGTAATAGGCGGCTTCAGCGATCATTCGATAGCGCTCCTCCGGTGATACGAGCGGACGATTCGGTTGCTCGGCAACGGCTTGAGCCGTCTTTTCAGGGGCGGCAGTGGATTTGGATTTGGTCATGGGGTGTACTCCTGATTTAGTCAGTGGTTTTTCTCGCGCTGGCGTTGGTTATCGGACCACTGCCGACGACTCGCGCCGGCAGGGTGTGACAATCGTTATTCAATCAATCCTTCGGCCTTGAGCGCCGCCTGCACAGCAGGACGTGCGGCGACGCGGCCCTGATAGGCGATCAGATTTGGCCATGGGACAAGATCGATACCGACGTAATTGCCCCAGCCCAATACGGTAAAAAGATAGGCATCAGCCACGGTGAAATCATCGCCCATCAGCCAAACCTTGCCATCAAGTCGGCTGTTCACATAATCGAAACGCCGGGCCAGTTGCGTCTTGACAAGGTCTTTCCAGGCTTCAGGCGCCTGTGGATTGAACAGCGTGCCGAAGCTCTTGTGCAGCTCGGTAGAGATAAAGTTGAGCCATTCCATCAGACGGTAACGCTCCATGCTGCCGACAGGCGGCGCAAGACGTGTTTCCGGTGCACGGTCGGCGAGATACTGGACAATGGCAGGCCCTTCGGTCAGCACTTGACCGTCGTCGAGTAGTAAGGCGGGCACGTAGCCGTTGGGATTGATCGTGCGGTAATCGGCGCCGGTTTCGGTTTTGCCGCTGGTCAGATCGACCCGCTCGGTTTCATATCCGAATACGCCCTCTTCGAGGACGATGTGGGGCGATAACGAACAGGCGCCGGGGCTGTAATAAAGTTTCATGGTGTGACCTCCTCAGGCTAAAAAAATGGGTAGTCGGTATCAGCTGTACTCGCCACCGCAGGTGATGCAAGCGAGACCATCAGGTTGAGCGCTGCAAATCTATTTTTCCATAGGTTACTCCATAGGAATTTAACATGAAGCTTCATGCGGTCAATGGCCGCCTGCCGCGCCACCGGCATCCGCCGACACTTTTCTGACCAATGGCATCAGCAATAACGCGAAGAGAAAAACCAGGCTGAGGATATGAAACAGCGTATTGAGGGTGAGCACTTCGGCTTCTCGCATCACCAAGCCGTAAAGCTGCTTGAGTGCAGCCTGTTCGCTGTTCGGTAACGACAATCCGGCCATACGTTCCTGCAAGCCCGCCAGTACTGATTGCGCTTGTGGAGAGCCCGGCGCCACCGACTCGCGCAACACGGCGTAATGTTGCTTGTTCAACTGAATCATCAAAGTGTTGGCGACCGCCAGACCTATGGCTCCACCCAGGTTGCGCATCAGGTTGTACAGTCCGCTGGCATTTTTGACTTCTTCAGGCGGCAACGTACCCAAGGCCAGTGTATTGATGGGCAAAAAGGCAAACATCAGCGCGAAGCCGCGCAAAGCCTGTGGCCAGAAAAACTCCCAGTAGCCTGACTCATGCGTGAGATCGGCGTTCATCCAGGAACCCAGCCCATAGAGAGACAAGCCCAGCGCCATCATCAACCGTGAATCCAGTACCTTGGCGAGTGGGCCGGCGACAAAGGCCGACAACAGTTGAAATAGTCCTGTGACCATCACATATTGGCCAATTTGCAGGCTGTTCAGGCCTTTGACGCTGGCCAGATACAACGGCATCAAGTAAATGGTGGTATACATTCCAACCCCCAGGATGAAGCTGAATACACAGCCGACAGCGAAGTTGAAATTACGGAAGGCCCACAGATCGACAATCGGGTGTTCGATGGTTAATTCACGATAGAACATAGCGATGCCTGCCACGGCGGCAACCACGCTAAAAAATAAAATTTCATGGCTATCAAACCATTCCTTTCGCACCCCTTCTTCCAGCACGAATTGCATACTGCCGAGAAAGATGATGATATAGACGATGCCGAGAAAATCGATTTTTTCGAGTAATTTCCAGTCCGGTTCATCCACCCGCACGAACAGCCAGGTGCTCAGGCAGACCAAAAATCCCGGCAGCAGATTGATCAGAAACAGCGCTTTCCAGGAAAATGCTTCGGTAAGATAGCCGCCCAGCACCGGTCCCGCCGTAGGTGCGACAGTCACCACCAGGCCGACGACGATGAACATGGACGGTTGCAAACGCTTAGGGAACATCGTGTAGATCACCGCAAACACCGTGGGGATCATCGCGCCGCCAAACAAGCCCTGAAGGGTTCGAAAAACGATCATCGAGGGTAGATTCCAGGACAAGGCGACAAACAGGCTCATCAGCGTAAAGCCGCCGGAAGACAGCACGAACAGGTAGCGGGTCGACAGCGCCCGGCCCAGCCAGCCTGACAGCGGGATGATCACGACTTCGGCAATCAAATAAGCGGTTTGCACCCAGGCGATTTCGTCGCGGGTCGCCGCCAGTCCCGCCTGTATTTGTTGCATGGAGCTGGCGACGATCTGGATGTCCAGGATCGCCATGAAAATGCCGAACACCATGCCGAAAAAGCCGATCCATTGTTGCGGGGTGAGCGGTTTTTCAGCCGCTGCGCCCTGACTCTCCGGCGCATCTTCGGCGGCTATAGCCGCTGTGCTCTTGATCATATCGCCTGACTCACCCGAACCTTGATCTCTGTAGAAAGTCCCGGTCTCAGGCGACTTAAGTCGGTGCCGGGACGGAACAGAATCTTCACCGGGACACGGCGCACGATCTTGGTGAAGTTGCCAGTGGCGTTTTCCGGCGGCAACAGGCTGAATTCCGAACCGGATGCAGGCGCGAAACTGTCCAGCGCCCCTTCGAAGACCTCATCGGGGTAAGCATCAACATAAATCCCCACCGCTTGCCCCGGTCGCATCCGGGCGATCTGGGTTTCCTTGAAGTTCGCTTCCACGAATAGGCCATCGTCCGGAATCAGAAAGCCGAGTGCATTACCGGGTTTGACCAATTGCCCGACCTGCACGCTGCGATTGCCGATGACGCCAGCCATTGGCGCTACGATACGGGTATTCCCCAAGTCGATGCGGGCCAGCTCCAGAGCGGCTTCGGCAGCTTTGATACGGGCGCGGGACTCCTCGATCTGCGCATCCAGAGCAGCCAATTCGCTTTTCGCTCCCTGCACGGCCGAACTGAATTTATCCCGATGGGCGGATGCCTGGGTATAAGTAGATTGGGCGCTATCATGAGATTGCGCGGAAATAGCCCCCTCCTGGGCGAGATTGCCGTAACGCTTCAAATCCTTGCCGGCACGATCCAGGTCGGCATTGGCAGCAGCGATATTCGCCGCCTCCTCGCGTATTTTGGCGTTTTGGGTGAGTTTGTTGGCTTCCAGGGTCTGGATGTGCGCTGTTTCCATTAGCACCTGGGCTTCAGCCTCGGCGACACGGGCCTTAAAGTCATGATCATCGATCACCACCAGCAGGTCGCCTGGCTTCACCTTCTGGTTATCCACGAACAACACCTCCTTGACATACCCGGTCTCCTTGGAGCTAATCAAGCTGATGTGCGCCTTCAGATAGGCGTTGTCAGTCGTCTCGAAAGGATGGATCGCTTTCAGCCAATAGACGATACCAGCTGCGGTTACGGCCATGAGCAGCAAAGAGATTATTAGGTTTTTTTTGGATAGATGGAGTGACATAAATTTTTATTGCTTAACTAAACAGCGTGGTTTAGTATAAGCATTAACTTCACTCCAATGCAACGAATTTATTCCGCGCCAGGATGAAGCAAGCCCCGTCCCCCGAAACGATAGTCCATTCTAGGCCAAGGCTATATCGGTACGCTCCGGCGTTAGGGTCTAAGCGGGTGACCGTAAGTTGGCGATGCCACATTGCTAAACCATCATAGATGAGGTAGAGGCCATGTTAAGTCATTTTGCAAAGACTATAAACCGGCATCAGTGGATCTCAGAAGCCGCTTATTTCAATGCGGAAGCAAGAGGCTTTGAGGCCGGCAAAGAATTAGATGATTGGCTTATAGCCGAAATGGCGTATTCGGAAATGCTGATAACGACTTATATTGCCATGTTGGAAGAAGACCATGCTGCGCTAACAGTTTCCGGATTAAAGCGATTAGCAGCCTTAATCGGTATTGAAGATACTGATGTGTTTAATTCGGTTATAGAGCTGATACAAGCTATTCAAAATGCCACAAAACACCGCCCCTGTTTTCGTTATGAACCCAATAGGCTTTGTGAAGAAATGGAGTGTAAATGGCGAAAGGAATGTCGAAAATTGATTTCTGTATGGTATCGATAAATCGTTGATAGCCTGCTAATGCAACCTATTAATATAACAACACAATGAGCAAACCAAATAACCCAAAACGACTGGCTATTCTCAATGCGGCCAAGCGCGCTTTTATCGCGCACGGTTACAGCGGCACCAGCATGGAAGCCATCGCCGAAGCCGCGCCGGTGTCGAAACCGACTCTTTACAATCATTTCAAAGGCAAACAGGAGTTATTCGCCGCAGTGATGGAGAGTCAATGCGAGGCGGTATTGAACACCCTATCCAGCGTCAAAACCGAACTCAGCGATCCGGTCGCCGGCTTAAAAGCCATCGCCGACGCTTTCGTCGAGCTGATTTATGCCGACGAAGCCTTGCAGCTTTATCGCCTGATCATCGCCGAGCAGAAACATTTTCCGGAGCTGGGCGAACTGGTTTACCGTTCCGGGCCTGAACCGGTGTTGCGGCAATTGTCGGATTACCTCGCCGAACAGCATGCGCGTGGCACCTTGCAGTTTGCCGACGTAGAAACATCGAGCCGGTTATTTTTGGGCATGTTGAAAGGCGATGAACATTTCCGTTGCCTGCTGGGTTTGCAATCCGGCTTGAGTGAAGCGGCAAAACAACGATTGATTGATGCTGCGGTTTCTTTATTCCTCAAAGGTCATGGTCATGAGTCATAAAGCTAGCTGGTTATTGCTCCTGGGCAGTTTGGCCGGATGCACGATGGGGCCCGATTACCGCAAAGTCGAGCCTGCGGTCCCGAACCATTGGCAGGCCATACAAGCACCGGAAGCGGGCTTGAAACCGGCCAGTCCGGAGGACTTGAAAAACTGGTGGAAAAATTTTGGCGATGCGCACCTGAACCATCTCATGGACCAAGCGTTGGCGGGCAACCTGGATGTCAAGATAGCGCTGGCCCGCATCGACCAAGCCCGCGCCGAGCGTCGCGGCACCCGTGCGGAACTGTTTCCGACCGTCAATGTGACGGCGGGCGCGCAACGCCAAGAGAATCCGTTCCCCGGCTTGGCGTCCGGTATCAAATACAATATGTTCGAACTGGGTTTCGACGCCCTCTGGGAAATCGACCTGTTCGGCCGCCAGCAACGGCGACTGGAGGCGGCAACCGCCGATCTGGAGGGCGCTGGCGAACAGTATCACCAGTCCCTGGTGACGCTGACGGCCGAGTTGGCGCGCAGCTATGTTGACTATCGCAGTCTTCAAAATCAACTGCGAATAACGCGTTCGAACCTGAAGTCCCAGCAGCAAACGCTGGAACTGACCGAAAGACTCAACGCCGAAGGCGTGGGAACCCGGCACGATGTGGTGCGGGCGCGGGCCCAGACCGAGACTACGGACGCCCAGATTCCGGCGCTGGAAGCAAGGCTGGTCGCTGCATTGCGGCAACTGGAAGTCCTGGTGGGACGCCAGTCCGGCACGCTGGATGCCGAACTGAATTCCACCGAAGCCGTGCCGGCAGCGCCGGGACGGGAAATCCTGGCTTCGCCCGCGGAAATGATACGCCGCCGCCCGGACCTTCGCGTGGCTGAACGCCAACTCGCGGCGGCAACGGCCATGCAAGGGGCGGCGATCGCGGAATTGTTTCCGAAAATATCGTTGTCGGCCTTTGTAGGTCTGCGTAACACCGATATCGAAAGCCTGTTCAAATCGGCCGCCTTCTCCTACGGCACCGCCGCCAACCTGTTGCAACCGTTGCTCAATTTCGGCCGTATTCGCGCCGGCATCGATATGGCCGATGCGAAGCAGCAGGAAGCCTATCTGAGCTATGAAAAGGCAGTGCTTGAGGCACTCCAGGAAACGGAAACCGCTTTGACGCGTTATCTTAAGGAGGAAGTTCGCCGGCAGACGCTATCCCGCGCGGTGGTGGACCATCAGGAATCGGTACGTCTGTCGCAACTGCGTTATCAGGAAGGCGTT
Source organism: Nitrosomonas sp. sh817 (assembly GCF_030908545.1). Lineage (NCBI taxonomy): Bacteria > Pseudomonadati > Pseudomonadota > Betaproteobacteria > Nitrosomonadales > Nitrosomonadaceae > Nitrosomonas > Nitrosomonas domestica. Next base: position 25,728 of record NZ_CP133084.1, read on the forward strand.
TCCTCGTTTCTGGACGTGCTGGATGCCCAGCGCGCGCTGTTTGTTGTAGAAATCGAGCTGGCTCGTTCCGAAGCCGAGACTTCCACGAATCTGATCGCCGTGTATAAGGCGCTGGGCGGCGGCGCGAACGCCTAGCTGCAGCTGCAAATATTCCAGGAGAAATGATGAGTAGCCAGTTAAAATCGATACTGACCCTTGCCCTCGTCGGCATTGCCATCGCTGCGGCGGCCGTGGCGTGGTGGGTGTTACGCCCCAACGGCTTGCCGGAAAGCATGGTCAGCGGTAATGGCCGCATCGAAGCCACCGATATCGATATTGCCACCAAGATTCCCGGCCGTATTGCCGAAGTCCTGGCACGGGAAGGTGACTTCGTACAGGCTGGGTCGGTTCTGGCGCGCATGGACACGCAAACGCTGCAAGCCCAGAAAGCAGAAGCACTGGCTCAGGTGCGTCATGCCGAGAGCGCTCTGCAAACTGCCAAATCCGTCGTCACTCAACGTGAAAGCGAACACAACGCCGCACTGGCCGTGGTCGCTCAGCACAGCGCCGAACTCAATGCCGCTGAAAAACGCTTGAAACGCTCGCAACGCCTGGTCGGCGAGGGCGCCATGCCGGAACAGGAGGTGGACGATAATAACGCCAGGGTGCTAGGCATTCAGGCTATGATTAGCGCTGCGCAAGCCCAAGTTGCGGCGGCACGGGCGGGTATCGAGGCGGCGAAATCCCAGATAGTACAAGCGCAGGCACAGATCGAGGCGATCAAAGCCACTGTCGTCCGCCTGCAGGCGGACATCGACGACAGCGAACTGAAAGCGCCGCGCGACGTGCGTGTGCAATATCGCATCGCCGAACCCGGCGAAGTGCTGGCCGCCGGTGGCCGGGTACTGAACACGGTGGACTTGTCCGACGTTTACATGACCTTCTTCCTACCCACCGCCGCTGCTGGCAAGGTTGCGCTCGGCAGTGACATCCGACTGGTGCTCGATGCGCTGCCCAACTACGTGATTCCAGCCAAAGCCAGCTTCGTCGCCAGCGTCGCCCAGTTCACCCCAAAAACAGTCGAGACCGAAAGCGAACGCCTCAAACTGATGTTTCGCGTGCGGGCACGCATCGATCCCGCCTTGCTGAAACAGCATCTTGATCAGGTCAAGACCGGCCTGCCCGGCAAGGCCTATGTCAAACTCGATCCGGCCGCCGAATGGCCCGCCGAACTCGCGGTCAAGCTACCTGAATGAATACCGACGCCATCGCACCAGTGGTCAGCATCGAAGGCGTCAGCCTGCGCTATCGTGACAACCTCGCCCTCGATAACGTCAGCCTGGCGATTCCCGCCAACCGCATGGTCGGTCTGATCGGCCCCGACGGTGTTGGCAAATCCAGCCTGATGTCGCTGCTCACTGGCGCACGGAAAATGCAGCAAGGACATATCGAAGTGCTGGGCGGCGACATCGCTGACGCGGCCCACCGCCGTGCGGTGTGTCCGCGCATCGCCTACATGCCGCAGGGGCTAGGCAAGAACCTCTATCTCACGCTGTCGGTGTTCGAGAATGTCGATTTCTTCGGTCGTTTGTTCGGCCACGCGCAGGCTGAGCGCCATCAACGCATCGCCGAACTGCTAGCTAGCACCGGCCTGGCGCCGTACCATAACCGCCCGGCGGGCAAACTGTCGGGCGGCATGAAACAGAAACTCGCCCTCTGTTGTGCACTGATCCACGACCCCGATCTGTTGGTGTTGGATGAACCGACCACCGGCGTCGATCCGTTGTCGCGTGCCCAGTTTTGGGAGTTGATCGAACGTCTGCGTATACGCCATACGGGCATGAGCGTGCTGGTTTCCACTGCCTACATGGACGAGGCTGAGCGCTTTGACTGGCTGGTGGCGATGGATGGCGGCAAGATACTCGCCACCGGCACCGCGTCCGAGCTGCGCGCACGTACCGATGCCGACAGTTTGGAAGCGGCGTTCATCCGCCTGCTGCCGGAGGAAAAGCGCCAAGGTCACAAAGCAGTTGTGATTTCACCGCGCAACACCGGCGGTGGCACACAGGAAATTGCCATCGAGGCGCACGGTCTGAGCATGCGTTTCGGCGATTTTGTCGCCGTCGATAACGTCAGCCTACGCATCGAGCGCGGGGAAATCTTCGGCTTTCTGGGTTCCAACGGCTGCGGCAAGTCGACCACAATGAAAATGCTCACCGGCCTGTTGCAACCGAGCGAAGGCGAAGCCCGGCTGTTTGGCCGCATCGTCGACGCCGGCAATATGGCCACCCGACGACGCGTCGGTTATATGTCGCAAGCATTCTCGCTGTACACTGAGCTGACCGTGCGGCAAAACCTGGAGCTGCACGCCAAACTGTTCCACTTGCCCGACGCAGGGATTCCCGCCCGCGTTGCCGAAATGGCGCAACGTTTCATGCTTAACACCGCCATGGACAGCCTGCCTGATGAATTGCCCCTGGGGATTCGCCAGCGTCTGTCGCTGGCGGTAGCGGTGATCCACAGGCCGGACTTGTTGATTCTCGACGAGCCGACCTCCGGCGTCGATCCGGTGGCGCGCGACAAGTTCTGGGAGCTGATCGTCGATCTCGCCCGCCGCGACCAGGTCACGGTTTTCATTTCCACCCACTTCATGAACGAAGCCGAACGCTGCGACCGCATCTCGCTAATGCATGCGGGCAAGGTGCTCGCCAGCGACGCCCCCGCCGCGCTGGTCGAACGTAACGATCACGCCACGCTGGAACAAGCGTTCATTGCTTATTTGAAAGAAGCGGGCGGTGTCGACGACGAGTCAATGGACGAAGCGCCGACGTCTCTGGCGCCCCCGTCCATGCAGCCATCGGCACCGGCGCGCAATCAGGCCGCTCAGTCTGGCGCCCGCTTCAGCCTGCTGCGCTTGTACAGCATCTGCGTGCGCGAAGCCCTCGAACTGTACCGTGACCCCATCCGCGTCTCAATCGCGTTGTTCGGCACCTTATTCCTGATGCTTACTTTCGGTTATGGCATCACCATGGACGTCGAGAATCTGCGTTTTGCGGTACTCGACCGCGACCAGACCACACTCAGCAATAACTACGCACTCGACCTCGGTGGCTCACGTTATTTTATCGCCCAGCCACCCATTGCCGATTACGACGCACTCGACCGCCGTATGCGTAGCGGCGAACTGAGTCTGGCGTTGGAGATTCCACCCAACTTCGCGCGCGATGTGCGGCGCGGTGATCCGGTAAAAATTGGCGCCTGGATCGATGGCGCGATGCCGACTCGCGCCGAAAGCGTACTCGGTTACGTGCAGGCGATGCACCAGGTCTGGTTGCGGGAGCAAATGCGTCGCTATGCCACGGATCAAGCACCGGCTGAATTGATGACCATTGAGACGCGCTTTCGTTACAACCCTGATGTCCTTAGCCTGCCCGCCATGGTGCCCTCGGTAATCCCGATCCTGCTGATGCTGATTCCAGCCATGCTCAGTGCGCTCAGCGTGGTACGCGAAAAGGAACTCGGTTCCATCCTCAACCTTTACGTCACTCCGGTGAGCAAGTTCGAATTTCTCGTTGGCAAACAACTACCCTATATCGCCATAGGCATGATCAACTTCTTTCTACTGTGCGCGATGGCGGTGTGGGTTTTTGGCGTGCCGCTCAAGGGCGACTTCCTGCTACTGACCTTGGCCGCGCTGCTCTATGTGACCTTCGCCACCGGCTTAGGCTTATTGGTCTCGGTTTTCACCCGCAGCCAGATAGCCGCCATCTTCGCCACCTTCATTCTTACCTTTATTCCATCCAGCCGATTTTCCGGCATGATCGATCCGGTGTCGTCGTTGGAGGATGGTGCGCGGCTGGCGGGTGAGATTTTTCCCGGCACCTATTTCCTGATCTTCAGTCGCGGCATCTTCTCAAAAGCGCTGGGTTTCGCTGAGTTGAGTTCCTATCTGTTGCCGCTGGCCTTGTCGATCCTGGTGGTCGTCGGCTTGAGTGTGTTGCTGCTCGCTAAACAGGAGCGTTAGCCATGTATACACTGCTCAACATTTTTCATCTTGGCATTAAAGAATTGCGAAGTCTCGGACGTGACACCTTGATGATGGTGATGATCGGGTTCGCGTTTAGCGGTCAGATCTACGTGGTCGCCACCGGCCTTCCACAATCACTGAACAAGGCGCCCATCGCCGTCATCGATGAAGACCGCTCGCCATTATCGGCGCGTATCGCCAATGCTTTTTATCCGCCTTATTTTTTGGCGCCAGTGATCATTGATCAGTACGCCGCCGATTTCGGCATGGATGCCGGCCTCTACACCTTCATTCTGGATATCCCGCCTGATTTTCAGCGCGACCTGTTGGCCGGAAGGCAACCGGCGATTCAGCTCAACGTCGATGCCACCCGCATCTCGCAAGCCTTCATCGGCAACAACTATGTGCAGACCATCGTCAATGGCGAGGTGTCGACCTTCGTCCAGGGCCATCGCGCACTCGCGACTTTGCCGATCGAGCTGGAAACGCGGGCGCTGTTCAATCCGAACCTGAACTCGACTTGGTTCGGCTCGGTAATGGAACTGGTCAACAGCATCACCGCATTGTCCATTATCCTCACCGGCGCCGCGCTGATCCGCGAACGCGAGCACGGTACCATCGAGCATTTGCTGGTGATGCCGCTGACGCCGTTTGAAATTATGATGGCCAAGGTGTGGGCTATGGGTCTGATCGTGGTGGTCGTGGCGACCGCGTCGCTTGTTTTCGTCGTGCAGGGGCTGCTGGAGGTGCCGATTCATGGATCAATCCCACTGTTCGTCGTCGGCATGACGCTATACCTGTTCACGACCACCTCGTTAGGTATTTTTCTCGCCACAATGGCACGCTCAATGCCGCAGTTTGGCCTGCTGCTACTCGTAATCCTGCTGCCGCTACAGATGCTCTCCGGCGGCATGACGCCGCGCGAGAGTATGCCCGAACTGGTGCAGAACATCATGCTGGCGGCGCCGACCACCCATTTCGTCTCGTTGACCCAGGCGATCCTGTATCGTGGCGCCGGCATCAGCATCGTCTGGCCGCAGTTTCTGGCCCTGACCGCGATCGGCAGCGTCTTTTTCGTGCTGGCGCTGACCCGTTTCCGCAAGACCATCAGCTCGATGGCTTGATTAGGTCTTGAGCACGCCATGAAAAACATGCCCAACAACCTTAACCATCGTAAATCGGCAAGTGCCTGTTTCAATTCATCAGTGCCTTTTACACCATGATTTAATGTGACATAGGCATAAATGCCTTGGCCTTTTAGGGGGAAGTATAGAATTCGGAAAAATCGTACGTTAACCACTGGAGGCGGTGCGTTAGGCATCAGAGGCAAATATTGCCGATCACCGTTAGCGTTAATTGAGAATAACGGCAATCACATGCGAAAAGGGGTTAATTCACCAAAAGAACGGTTTGTCCCGCGACACCCCTGAAAGCCTTGCTATAATCGTCTTACAGAGGAAATATCGATTTTAAAAACGTCGATAATAATTTTTATAAGCTGTTGAACATTAATGCAATTATAGATTATTTTATTTTCATGTTTATAAATGAGGCTGATTTGATGTTGTAAAGTGGGTAGCCGCCAAAGTATTCCTACGCAACAATGTAAGTCTCAAGATTACCCTCACTCATCCGTTTCATTCAGCAATTTGTAAACGGTTGACCGCCCAATGCCCATTTGCTTGGCAATATCGGTAGCGCCTAGACCATTCTTACGTAATGTCCTTAGTTTTTCGGTATCGATAGTGCGTTTGCGACCAAACTTCACTCCCTTGGCCTTGGCCTCGATGCGGCCTTCATTAGTACGTTCAAGGATACGTTGGCGTTCCGCTTGGGCGACAGCCGACAGGATGGTGACAACCATTTTGCCCATAGTGCCTTCGGTGCTGATGCTGTCATCTAAAAACCGGATGGCGACGCCGATACTGTCGAATTCCTTGATCAAGGCGATCATGTCTGCCGTATCCCGTCCCAGGCGATCCAGTTTTTTTACCAGGATCACGTCACCTTCTTCGACCTTGACCCGCAACGAATGCAAGCCGTCCCGATTGACGTGGCTACCGGAAACCTTGTCAGTGAAGATGCGGTTGGTTTTGACCCCCGCTTCCTTAAGCGCCTTGACCTGGCCATCAAGGGATTGTTGGCTCGTGGATACACGGGCATAACCAAAGAGTCGCATCGCTTAAAACTGTCTCCTAAGTCGATTAATGGACGGATTGTCTATTAAGTATGTGAAAAACGATTTTATAGACAGTTTATTTCATATGAATTACCCTGTCCACAATCTTATAATATTGTAGACACCTACAGCTTTATATTTAATTCGATTTTACCTCTGGTCTGGAGCAAATGGATGGCCGTCGATTTTTTAACCGCAGAACAGAAGGCTCAGTACGGTCAATTTGCCGGTGATCCAGATGAAATCCAACTGGCAAGGTACTTTCACCTTGACGAAGCAGACCTGACATTCATTTTAAATCGCCGTGGCGATCAAAATAGACTTGGCTTTGCGCTGCAATTAACTTCCGTCAGGTTTTTAGGATGCTTCCTTTCCGATCTAACGTTGGTGCCAGCCAACGTCCAAGCCTTTGTGGCCGGACAGCTTTCGATTGGAGATGTGGCTATTTTGGCGGATTACGCCCAAAGGGATACCACTAAACGCGAACACACCGCGCTTATCCGCGAACAATATGGCTACCGCGAATTTACCGAACCACCTTGGGCATTCCGTCTTAGCCGGTTACTTTATACCCGTGCCTGGATCAGCAACGAAAGACCCGGCTTAATGTTCGACTTTGCTACTGCCTGGCTGAATCAAAACAAGGTGCTGCTACCTGGTGCTACGACTTTATCACGGCTGATTTCCGAAATCAGGGAAAGAGCGGTTAACCGATTGTGGCGGCGATTAGCGGTTTTACCAACACTTGAGCAAAAAGCCAAACTGGAAACTTTACTCAAAGTGCCAGAAGGCACACGATCATCGGCTTTTGATCGTTATCAGAAAGGCCCGGTAACCATCAGCGGGCCAGCCTTTAATGCATCCGTTGAACGCTATCTTGAATTAAAGGCGTTGGGTATGCAAGAAATCGATTTTTCCCATATACCACCGGTTCGATTGAAGAACCTCGCCCGCCATGCGGGTGTTATCACGGTACCTAAAATAGCCAGAATGCCAGAGGACAAGCGTACGGCAATCCTGGTGGCTTTTGTGAAGGCCTTTGAAACCATTGCCCTGGATGATGCCTTGGATGTACTCGATCAACTCATAACCGAGATTGCGGGTAATGCCAAAAGAATGGGTCAGAAAAATCGGTTACGGACACTGAAAGATTTGGATAAATCTGCGCTGACATTAGCGGATGTCTGTACACTGATTTTGAATGAAGAAACACAAGACGGCCAGTTACGCGATGTCATTTTTACCCAGATCACTAAAGAGAGATTAGCCGAATCGATTGCCATCGTTCAGGATTTGGCCCGCCCCTATGACGATAAATTTCATGATGAGTTGATTGAGCAGTATGGTCGGGTTTGCCGGTTTTTACCGCGACTACTCAATGACATTACTTTCAAGGCCGCGCCCGCCGGGGAAACGACGCTTTCTGCATTCAATTATCTTGCCGCTTCTGGTACATCACGCAAACATACTTTGGATAAGCCGCCCATGAATATTATTTCCGCTCCGTGGAAGCGATTGATTTTTGATAAAGACGGGCGAGTCACTAAACGGGGATACACACTGTGTTTTCTCGACAAATTACAAGATGCCTTGCGAAGGCGCGATATCTATGTTGAAAATAGTGATCGTTGGGGCGATCCCAGGGCAAAATTGCTGCAAGGTGCTAATTGGCAAGCAAACCGAATCCAGGTTTGTCGCTCGATTGGACAGCCGGTACAACCCGATGAGGCAATTACTAACTTAACACAGCAACTGGATGCCACTTATAAACAAGTTGCCGCCAACTTTGCAGATAATGCAGCCGTCAAGATTGACAATTCCGGCAAGCAACCGGCTTTAACCATCACCAACCTGGATAAACTGGATGAGCCGCCCAGCCTCATTCGGCTCAATGAGCAGGTGACCGGATTATTGCCAAAAGTGGATCTTACCGAGTTACTATTGGAAATCCATACTCATACTGGCTTTGCCGATGAATTTACGCATGTAAGCGAAGCCAATGCTCGTGCCAATGATTTATCGGTCAGTATTTGTGCGGTACTCATGGCCGAAGCCTGTAATATTGGACTGGAACCCTTAATCAAGCACCACATTCCGGCGCTGACTCGCCATCGCCTGAATTGGGTTAAGCAAAACTACCTGCGGGCAGAAACGCTTGTTCGGGCCAATGCCCGATTGGTCGATCATCAATCAACCCTCGCTTTGGCTAAAAAATGGGGTGGTGGTGAAGTGGCTTCTGCCGACGGAATGCGATTGGTGACGCCTGTGCGTACGATTAATGCCGGGCCAAATAGGAAATACTTCCCTAAGGGCATTACTTGGTATAACTTTTTATCGGATCAATTTTCAGGGTTCCACGGCATCGTCGTTCCTGGGACATTGAGAGATTCTATCTTTGTTTTGGAAGGACTGTTAGAGCAACAGACCGGCTTGAATCCAACGGAAATTATGACGGATACCGCTGGAGCCAGTGATTTAGTGTTTGGATTATTCTGGCTGCTTGGCTATCAATTTTCACCGCGCTTGGCCGATGCCGGTGAAGCGGTTTTTTGGCGAATCGATAAACATGCGGATTATGGCGTGCTCAATGATCTGGCCAGAGGTTCTGTCAATACTCGCCGGATAGAACAGCACTGGGATGATATGCTGAGGATAGCCGGGTCGCTTAAACTGGGGACCATACAGGCATCAGAGCTTATCCGTTCACTTTTGAAAAGTGATCGGCCATCCAGTCTGACTAAAGCCATCATCGACGCGGGGCGCATCAACAAGACTTTGTATCTGCTGAATTATATTGACGATGAAGATTACCGCCGGCGGATATTAACACAGCTAAACCGGGGGGAAGGACGGCATGCGGTTGCTCGCGTCATTTGCCATGGACAACGGGGAGAAATTCGCAAGCGCTACCGCGAAGGGCAGGAAGATCAACTGGGAGCGCTTGGATTGGTAACCAATGCCGTCGTATTATGGAACACCCTATATATGCAAGCAGCGCTGGATCATTTGCGGCAACAGCCACAAGAAATTAGAGAAGAAGATGAAAAAAGGCTATCGCCTTTGCTGCATGGACATATCAATGTGCTAGGGCACTACTCATTTACACTGGCAGAGCAAATCATGATGGGGCAACTCAGGCCGCTAAACCAGTCATCAAAAAATAATATCATCCTTCCTTAGTGGTCTTTGCTGAAAATAGAATTAAGCTAGACGCTAACGTACGTTTTCGTACCGTTGGACTTCAAACCCCTGCTTCACCATCGCATCAAGTTCCTGTTCCACCAATTCCCAACTGATCGACCGTGTCAGCACCGCCTGCAGATTCAGGTAGGGATCTGAGTTGCCCGCTTCCGGGCGGTAAAGTTTCTGCTTATGGATGCTCTTCAGACGCGGCATCAGCTCGAATCTGAGCAGACGGCAGAAAGCGAACGCTACTTCCGTTTGCCCGTGGCTATCCACGTATTGCTGCTCCACCTTCATTTCAGTGCAATGGCGAATCACCCCTTGAATCATTGCGCCGGCTTCCGATGAGGAGACACGCTTGAGCTGCGAGTAGATACAGCAGGAATTCTTGTCGACATGCCAGTACACCATCACGCCACGGCCACCGTACCGAAGGTGCCATTCGGTCAGCAGGTTTTGCTCCCAAGCGGGGAACTGTTTCGAATCGGCAGCACAACTCGTCGTCGCCTCGCCCCAGATATGCGGCAGGCGCACCGCCAAGGTTGCGTTCGCCACCTGAGCAATGGCTTGGCGCAATTGCGGTATCGAAATGAAACGGCGCCGGACATAGAGCAGTTCCTTGTAATCGTCGAGACTCTGGCCAGAAGCGATACGTTTCAGACCCGTATTCGCGCCAATACCGTAAAGACAGAATAGCAGCCGCCGACGCAGAGTACGCGTATCCAGCCGCTCATGCGCTGTCGGACTACGGAAGCAAGCGCTGAAGTTGGTGCGCAAATCGGTTTCCTTGAGCATATCAAGCAGACTGGTCATCGGCCAGCGTTGTCCGACCTCGCCCTTTACCATTCCCAGGTTTTCCGGTGCTGGTTGCGCCTCTGACGGCGACACGGCAATCCAGCCCCCTTTTTTCTTGTTGAGAATTTTCACCTTCGGGTTGGAAGGCAGTCCTTTGAATCGCCCCGGATTTTCCGGAGACATGTTTTCTTGAATCAAGCTGCATCAGCTGACTCTTCCTGTTGGCGATGATACGCCTTTTCAAATTCTGCCGGTGGGACATATCCGATTGCGTCCAGCAGTCTTCGATTGTTGAACCAATCCACCCATTCCAATGTGGCAAATTCTACTTCTTCGATACTACGCCAAGGACCGCGATGCCGTATGACTTCGGTCTTGTACAAACCATTGATGGTTTCGGCTAGCGCGTTGTCATAAGAATCTCCGATGCTTCCGACAGAGGCGTCAATATTTGCCTGCGCCAAACGTTCCGTATAGCGAATCGATAAATACTGGCTGCCTCGATCACTGTGATGAATCAATCCTGAGGTTCCCCGCCGTGCCCATAGCGCCTGTTCCAATGCATCCAGTATCAGTTCCGTTCGCAATGAACGACTCACTCGCCAGCCAACAATATACCGGGCAAAAACATCGGTGATAAAAGCCACATAAACAAATCCTGTCCATGTCGCTACAAATGTAATATCCGCCACCCACAGTTGATTGGGCCGGGCAGCTACAAATTGCCGGTTAACCTTGTCCGTTGGCCGGTCAAGCAAATCGTCCGAAATGGTTGTCCAACACTTTTTGCCGCGTCGAACACCTTGTATTCCAAGCTTCTTCATTAACCGCTCGACCGTACAACGAGCAACACCAATACCTTCTCGCAGCAACTGCCGCCATACTTTGCGAGCACCATAAACTCGGAAATTGTCTTTCCATACCCGCTGTATATCAAGTTCTAGTCTCATATCCCGCTTGATGCGGTCAGGCAATCGATCGGGATCTCGCGCGCGCGCTTTGTGTTCGTAGTAGCTCGACGGGGCAATCCAGATTTCATTGCAGATTGGCTCGACCCCGTATTCCGCTTTGTTGCTATCGACAAATGTCACCATCATTTCGGTCGGCGGTCAATGGAATGGACGCCTTCATCTGATGTTGACGTATAACTCTCAAATGGGACATCCCAAACCTAACCACACAAAATCGAGGAGACTACTATGAGCAAGATCACCATCACTGGCATTGATCTGGCAAAGAACATATTCCATCTACATGCTGTCGATAGTACTGGCAGGCAGGTCAAGGCAATCAAGCTTTCACGTTTGAGACTGAGCGAATATCTGCATCGTAGCGAGCCAGTTACGGTTGCAATGGAGGCTTGTGCCAGCGCCCATCACTGGGGCAGGTTATGCCAGTTACTGGGCCATGAAGTCCGACTGATTTCGCCACAATTCGTCAAACCATTCGTCAAATCCAATAAGAACGACCGTAACGATGCACGTGCTATTTGCGAGGCGGCACAACGTCCTGACATGCATTTTGTTCCAGTAAAAACTGTCGAGCAACAGGCGGTTCTGAGTCTGCATAGGGTACGCGAGATGCTGATAGGCCAGCGAACAGCCACTATAAATCAGCTGCGCGGATTATTGACTGAATTCGGTTTAACAGCCCCAGCAGGGCGCAGAGCATTGCATAACACAATCCCCGCTATGTTTGAGGATCTTATGAATATCTCGCCCACATTTCTCGTCAGCTGCATCAGGCAGCAATGGGAGCATATCGGAGAACTGGATCAGCGTATCGACAACGTAACCTCACAAATTGAAATGCATGCCCGTCAGTCTGACGTTACGCGTCGTCTGCAGACGATTCCTGGCATTGGTCCAATTACCGCTTCAGCATTAGAAGCATACGTTGGCAACGCCACTCAGTTTCGGGCAGGACGGCAGTTGGCCGCATGGTTAGGTTTAGTCCCTAGACAGCACTCGACAGGAGGCAAACCCGTGCTGCTAGGAACCAGCAAGCGTGGTGACGGTTATTTACGCAGGCTCCTCGTGCATGGCGCGAGAGCCGTCGTAGCCACTGTGCGCAGTTCTCCCAATGTACAAAAGCAGGACAAGACTATTATGGGATGGGTGGCCAGAAAACACATGAACGTGGCAGTCGTGGCTATGGCTAATCGCAATGCCCGCATTGCCTGGGCCGTGATAACACAAAAGCGGAATTTTGATAGAAATTTCCGCGATCAATTGGCAAACCAGTTGGCAGCGACCTAGCTGAGACTACAACTTTATATCTCTTTCTTGATTGCTACAGGTGACCAATTGACGTGATGGCATAGACAGGTCAGACCGGTGCTGGCAAAACCCGTGGAGCTCGATAGCAAGGACCAATAGGTCAATGCTGTGCGGTCGTTTGGGAGCCGGCAAGCAGATTCCATCCTGGGCAGCGCATGGCCAAAATGAGCGCACAAATAGCCCGAATATACGACTGCGATCTTAACCTTCTACCCCAAAATGACAGAAAATCACTTGGCAAACTGGAGGCGTCCATATACGAGCTCCGCCTGCGCGAAATAGGCCGATGCCTTACGTAATATCTCGTTAGCTCGCTTTAATTCCCGATTCTCCTGTTCCAATTCCTTGAGCCGCTCACGATCCGCAGTCGACAGGCCGCCTCGAATTCCCTGATCAATCTCTGTTCGTCTTACCCAGGTGCGCAACGTCTCCGCTGTACAGCCAATCTTTGATGCGATCGACTTGATCGCCGCCCATTGCGATTCATGCTCCTTTTGTTGCTCGAATACCAATCTTACTGCTCGTTCTCGTACTTCCGGTGAATAACTGATTTGATTCTTCATCTCTTCCTCCTTTCAAACCATTTTATCTCCGGAAATACCGGGACGATTCATATATTGTTGGCTGGCGAGAGAGTCGTTCATTGCGAACGGAACTGATACTGGATGCATTGGAACAGGCGCTATGGGCACGGCGAGGAACCTCAGGATTGATTCATCACAGTGATAGAAAGTCGGTTTCACATGATGTGCGGAAGTTTTGGATATTGATCTGAGGCTAATTCGCCCCTAAGGTTTGAGACGAGCCAGCTTGCGCAAAGCGACATAGAAGACAGGGGTAAGGAACAATCCGAATAGCGTCACGCCGATCATCCCGGAAAAAACGGTTATACCTGTTGCGTAGCGCACCTCACTGCCTGCACCGTAGCTGAGCACTAAGGGAACAGATCCCGCGATGAAAGCGATTGAGGTCATTATGATCGGTCGAAGTCGAAGACGGCAGGCTTCCAGTGCGGCTTCGACAGTACTCTTGCCCTGGATCTCCAACTCCCGTGCGAACTCAACGATCAGGATGGCATTCTTGCATGCCAGGCCCATCAGCACGACCAGTCCCACCTGAACGAATATATTGTTCTCGCCGCCAGTGAGCCAAATACCGAAAAGCGCAGCGCACATACATACCGGCACGATAAGGATGACCGCCAAAGGTAATGTCCAGCTTTCGTAGAGGGCGGCTAGCACCAGAAAGACCAGCATAATCGATAATGGGAATACGATGACCGCCGCGTTGCCCTGCGTTACCTGTTGGTAGCTAAGATCGGTCCACTCCAGCGTAATGCCGCGGGGCAACACCTCTGCGGCAACGCTCGAGAGCTTGGTGATGACCTGCCCCGAGGAAAGTACGCGCGGATCAGCATCGCCGATAAGGTCAGCGGCGGGATAGCCGTTGTAGCGGATGACTGGATCCGGGCCAAATGAAGGTTGAATCGTCACCATCGACCCTAGCGGAACCATTTCCCCTTGAACGTTGCGCGTGTACAGATTGCTGATGTCTTCGGTCTTCTGGCGAAAAACTGAGTCCGCCTGAGCCAACACTCGATAGACCCGACCGAATAAGTTGAAATCGTTAATATAGATAGAACCTAGATAAATCTGCAGGGTATTAAATAGATCTGACAATAATACTCCTTGGGCTAATACTTTAACTCGATCTATATTGACCTCGAGTTGCGGGATATTGGCTTGATATGAGCTGACAGGAAAGGTCATGCCTGGCGTTTGGGCGATTGCGTTTTGGAAAGTCGTTAATGCCTCTTGTAAAGCTCCATATCCCAAGCCGGCGCGATCAACTAAATAAAGAGAATAGCCCGACCCATTACCCAGTCCTTGAATAGGCGGGGGCAGTAATGCATAAGCCTGCCCGTCCTTGACCTCCACAAGCTTGGCATTCAGTTCGGCGGTGATGGATTCCGCAGAACGCTGGCGCTGATCGAAAGGTTTGAGGATGATATAGGAGGTGACCTGATTGGGAGTATTGACGGATTGCAAGGCATTCAAGCCCACATAGCTTTCGGTTATGTCTACGCCTTCGATAGTGCTGGCAATTTTGTTCAGTTGATGTGTGACAGCATTAGTTCGGGCAAGCGAAGCGCCCTCCGGCAATTTGGCTCCCGCGAAAAGGTAGAGTTTATCCTGGTTGGGAATAAAGCCGGTCGGTACGATATGGAACAGTATTGCGGTCGAGAGCAATAGCCCTGCATAGACGGTGAACGCTATGCCACGACGGCCCAGCGTGCGAGCCACGGTATTATGATATTTATGGGAGCTGCGAAGAAATAGCCGGTTGAACGGATGGAACAGCCACCCCAACATACGCTCGAGCAACCGTGTCAGCGCATCCTTCGGAGCATCATGTCTTTTGAGCAGTTTTGCCGCCAGGGCCGGCGACAATGTCAGTGAATTGATTGTGGAAATGATGGTGGATATGGCGATGGTGATAGCAAATTGCTTGTAGAATTCGCCGGTGACACCGCTTAGGAACGCCATGGGCACAAACACGGCGCAAAGCACCAGGGCTATGGCAATAATGGGGCCGGAGACTTCCTTCATGGCCTGGTGGGCTGCTGCAAGAGGATCCAGGCCTTCCTCGATGTAGCGCTCGACGTTCTCGACGACGACGATGGCATCGTCGACGACAATGCCGACTGCCAACACCAGTCCAAACAATGTTAGCGTATTGATGGAATATCCGAGAAGGTACAGCCAAGCGAAGGTACCGACAATCGAGACCGGTACCGCGATCAGAGGAATGATGGATGCACGCCAGGTCTGCAGAAACAGGATGACCACCAGCACGACCAGGAAAACCGCTTCGATCAGGGTTTGACCCACCGCCCGGATGGATTCCCGGACAAATACGGTAGGGTCCCACACTATTCGATACGTCACGCCCGCAGGGAAGTTTGCTGAAAGTTCTTCAAACTTGGCGTAGACCGCTCTGGCTACTGCCAGGGAGTTTGCGTTGGGAGTGAGGAAAATGCCCGCGCTGGCGCCGTTCTTTCCATCAATCATGGCGTGCAGCGTATAATCCCCGGATCCGAGCTCAACGCGTCCCACGTCGGATAAGCGAACCAGTTGGCCATGGTCGCCGCTTTTCAGCACGATATCGCTGAATTCCTGTTCGCTGCGAAGCCGCCCGCGCACATTTATCGGAACGAGGAAATCCGTACTCTTGGGTGACGGTTGCGCGCCCAGCTGACCCGCGGATACCTGGACGTTCTGCTCTCGAACGGCATTGATCACATCACTGGCTGTAAGCCCGCGTGTGGCAAGCTTGCCCGGGTTCAGCCACAAGCGCATTGCATAGTCGCCTTCTCCGTACAATCCGACGTTGCCAACACCCTGCAGGCGCGAGAGCTGATCCTTGATATTCAGGGTCAGGTAGTTGCGTAGATAGACCCCATCGTAGCGATTGTCTGGTGAAGTCAGACTCACAAACATGAGCGGAGTGGGGGATTGCTTCTGCGTGGTTACGCCGTACAGACGCACATCGGGGGGCAGACGCGACAGGGCCTGGGCGACGCGATTCTGTACACGGACAGTTGCGGTATCGGGATCGATGCCAGGGGTGAAGGTGACTGTCACTTGCAGGCTTCCGTCGGAACCCGCAACGGACTTCATGTACATGATGCCTTCGACGGCGTTGATCGCTTCTTCCAACGGAACGGCGATTGAATCCGCCATTTCTTTGGGATTGGCGCCGGGGTATATTGCTCGCACAACGACACTAGGCGGCACCACCTCTGGGTACTCGCCCGCGGGTAGGAGCGGAATGGCGATAAGTCCCCCCGCGAAAATAACGATCGAAAGAACAATTGCAAATATGGGGCGGTCGATGAAGAACTTGGAAAAATCCATGATCGCGCTCTTATTCCGCGGCTCTTATTGAACCGGAAGGGGGGAGATAGCCTCTCGTGCTTCCATAGCGACATACTCAGGCCTTACAATCATTCCTTCACGAATGATCTTCTGTGCGCCGGTGACAATGACCATGTCTGTCTTGTCGAGGCCGGACTGCACGATGTATAGGTCATCGATTTGACGACCCAATGTGATATTTTTGCGTAGTGCCTTGTTTCCTTCTCCTAGCACATAAATATATTTGTGATGCTGGTCGGTCAGAATGGCCTTGGTGTCTATCAAAAGTGCAAGTAACTCATCGCCTTGCAGCTGTACACGGGCGAAAAGCCCCGGTGTCAGGAAACGGTCGGTATTGGAGACGACAGCGCGAGCACGAATTGTGCCCGTTGTGGGATTAACCTGATTGTCGAAGAAATCTACAGTCCCATGGTGCGGGAAGCCTTCCTCATTAGCCAGACGGATGCGGACCAGATATGCATTGTTCCCGCGATCGTTCCTGCGAGCGAATTCCTTGTAGCGCAGGAAGCTATGCTCATCGCAATCGAAGTATACATACATGGGATCCTGCGAGACCAAGGTTGTCAGAATTGATTGGTCAGCCTGGGCAAGATTGCCGACGGTTAGGTATGCTCGCCCCACGCGGCCTGCGATTGGCGCTCGAACCTCGGTGAAATCGAGGTTGAGCTTGGCGGTGGCTACAGCAGCTTCAGCCGCACGAATCTCGGCAGCCGTTTGGTTCAACTCCGTTTGTCTACCGTGGAAATCTTCGCGTGACATGGCCCGTGTTTCGAACAGCGCCTGCGCGTGCTCAGTCTTGATTTGCGCAAGATTCGCGGTCGACCGGGCACGTTCGAGCTGCGCCTGCGCACTATGGAGTGCATTGCGGTACGGCCGAGGATCAATGACGAAGAGAAGGTCGCCAGGTTTGACCTCGCTATCCTCTTTATAGGCAACACGATTGATGTAACCACTCACGCGAGGACGCAATTCTACAGTCGGGATTGCATGGACACGGCCATTAAATTCATCCCAAGTTTGCACTGAACGCACCAGTACGTTCGCAACCGCAACATCGAGCGGTGGTGATTCGACTGGAGTGTTGGATCCGGTATTGCATCCGATGAGGAAGATTGCCGAGAGCGCAATAAGAATTGTAAATGCGCACCGTTGGCGTGGGGTTGAGCTGTACATATGTTAAATCATGAAAAATTTCTGGCGGGGAGGGTCGTAAGACTCAATCATTCTAAATGAAACCTCTGCATACCTATGTCATTAAGGTTTTTTGCTCATGCGGTAATTTTTAAAATCAATCGTTTAAAAATGACAAATTATCCAAAAAACCAGTTAGGCAGAGGTCTCAAATATTCCTAGTAGAGGATTTCCGAGAAAGAATGCATCGGAGAAAGACTAAATTATCCCGACTTGAACTTGACCTAACAGATGGCTTCAAGCCGTAATGGTTGCAGGCAAGAAATCTGGCGCTACCTGATCTAGGGATGGTCTGAAGTAGACACCACCATCTTCTAGCGGCTTTGCCATCTTGTCAATGAAAAAAATTATTTGCTCCAGGTCAACTGTGTAAGTATTGATATCTGAATTCCCTTTAATAAATTACAACGAGATAGAAATTCTATAGCAGAACTATATATAAAGCTAGACGGATTCAAGTTTGAGGTGCAATTCTGAATAACGCAGGTCAGGGTGGATGCGGTAGCATCTGAGCCTTTTTGACCAGCCAGTCGAAATTGACCTGGTCAAGTAAAACCGGACAACCCAGTTTGAATCGCCCCGGATTTTCCGGAGACATGTTTTCTTGAATCAAGCTGCATCAGCTGACTCTTCCTGTTGGCGATGATACGCCTTTTCAAATTCTGCCGGTGGGACATATCCGATTGCGTCCAGCAGTCTTCGATTGTTGAACCAATCCACCCATTCCAATGTGGCAAATTCTACTTCTTCGATACTACGCCAAGGACCGCGATGCCGTATGACTTCGGTCTTGTACAAACCATTGATGGTTTCGGCTAGCGCGTTGTCATAAGAATCTCCGATGCTTCCGACAGAGGCGTCAATATTTGCCTGCGCCAAACGTTCCGTATAGCGAATCGATAAATACTGGCTGCCTCGATCACTGTGATGAATCAATCCTGAGGTTCCCCGCCGTGCCCATAGCGCCTGTTCCAATGCATCCAGTATCAGTTCCGTTCGCAATGAACGACTCACTCGCCAGCCAACAATATACCGGGCAAAAACATCGGTGATAAAAGCCACATAAACAAATCCTGTCCATGTCGCTACAAATGTAATATCCGCCACCCACAGTTGATTGGGCCGGGCAGCTACAAATTGCCGGTTAACCTTGTCCGTTGGCCGGTCAAGCAAATCGTCCGAAATGGTTGTCCAACACTTTTTGCCGCGTCGAACACCTTGTATTCCAAGCTTCTTCATTAACCGCTCGACCGTACAACGAGCAACACCAATACCTTCTCGCAGCAACTGCCGCCATACTTTGCGAGCACCATAAACTCGGAAATTGTCTTTCCATACCCGCTGTATATCAAGTTCTAGTCTCATATCCCGCTTGATGCGGTCAGGCAATCGATCGGGATCTCGCGCGCGCGCTTTGTGTTCGTAGTAGCTCGACGGGGCAATCCAGATTTCATTGCAGATTGGCTCGACCCCGTATTCCGCTTTGTTGCTATCGACAAATGTCACCATCATTTCGGTCGGCGGTCGAGCTCCGCCTGTGCGAAATAGGCCGATGCCTTACGTAATATCTCGTTGGCCCGCTTTAATTCCCGGTTCTCCTGTTCCAATTCCTTGAGCCGCTCACGATCCGCAGTCGACATGCCGCCTCGAATTCCCTGATCAATCTCTGTTCGTCTTACCCAAGTGCGTAACGTCTCCGCTGTACAGCCAATCTTTGATGCGATCGACTTGATCGCCATCCATTGCGATTCATGCTCCTTTTGCTGCTCGAATACCAATCTTACCGCTCGTTCTCGTACTTCCGGTGAATAACTGATTTGGTTCTTCATCTCTTCCTCCTCTCAAATCATTTTATCTCCGGAAATACCGGGGCGATTCACTTCGTCAAGTATCTGGAGCGCCTGCTTCATCTCTTCCCGAAGCGACGCGGTGAAAGCTTTCGGATCGAGAGGGATGCCGAGCTCGGCATAGTACGCCGCCCGCTTCTCATCGAAGTCTTGCGGCAAATCCTCATCGGGGTTGCGGTATCGACGGCTGCCAACGACCCAGATCTCGCGGCAACGCAATTGATCGCGCAGCGCCTTCAATACGCAAATTTCGTAGGTGACCCGGTTGACCTGTACTTTGCCATCCGTATTCTTCTCGACCACCAGCGACATCCAGGAAGGACGCACAACCCCTTCTATGGGTGGCTCCACGCCGAGCGGATAGAGCGTTCCCTTGTGGTCGAGATGTTGCTTCAAGATGTTCAACGCTTGCATGACCGGTTGATGGCGCGTGTTGGTACAGCGAAATTCCAGCGTATTCAGCATAACCGGCAACATGCGCCGGTAGTGCGAGCGGTACGAACGCTGCAGCGCGCCATGAATCGTGGATTTGTAAGCCAATCCGGTCATCTGAATCTCCTGCAGGAGATTGCGCAGTAATTCCTTCGGCGCCACCGGATAAATCACTTCATCGACAACGCCTTTCGGCGTTTTGAGGGAAGCCTCGGCTATGCGGAATAACACCTGCAACTTTTTCGGTACTTTCTTGAGCTGGCTCGCAACATTTTCCTCGACACGATTCTCTGCGCGCTTGCCCATCTTGTGGGTGGTCTCCACCAGCAAATCGACCAAGTGGTCCGTTAATTCCTCACTGCGCTCGTGCAGAAACGTAGTCAATAGCGTTGTCCGCAGTGGCGGAGCATGACGGCGCAGTTCGAAGGGTTCTTCGACGGCGGCGCGGCGCGCATAGCGAGCGATGAGTTTGGGCGGAACATTCTTAAACAAGTCGGGTGGCAGCTTCAGTTCGCGCACCCGCTGCAATCGGTCTGCCGCCTGCAGCACGCTTTCCAGTCCAGCCTTTCCCGGTTCAGATTTGATCACCTGCCAGACACTCCAATCATTGGTTGCCTGTTCATCCGGCGTCTCGAGCTTGAGCGGTTTCAGCAGTCCGTCCAAGCAATTCAGCGCTGGCTTGTCCAATTGACGGACGATGTTTGTACAGAATCGCGTCTCATGTTCCTGCAAGGCAGAACGGATCAAGCGTCGAATTTGTTCTGCGGCCGGCGGTTCTATCTTCCACGCGCGGCATTGCGTAAACACCGCGTCCCGCAGCGCGTCCATGCGATGCTCCTGATTGAGCACATCCATCAGCAACCAGTCTTGCAGTGTTTTTTGGTCGGCACGCCTTGCCTCCCGGAAGCCCAGGCATCGTCGGATTTCGGCACGCTGATACTTGATCGTGCGCCCACTCCAGGAATAGTCCAGCCACACATCCACGGATATATCCAATTGCTGAGCGATGAATTGAATGACCGGGCGTGGCAACTCATCCGGTCCAGCGGGGAAACGGCCTTCGATTTGAAAGAACTTTAATTGCAGCGCGAAGCCCAGCCGAGCGGGGTCGCGACGGTCACGAAGGAGTTCCCGATCAGCAGGCTGCAACAGCCATTCGGCCGCCAGGTCGTCCTCTATCCAACTAACCCTCATTACTCCTCCGCATCGCGATAAAAACGCCTCGCGTACGGCGAGCGTGTATCATTTAAAGTAGGCTATAAAAGGGCCGCTATTTTGCCACGGCTGAATGCGGGTTTCAGAGGTATTTTGCGAAGATGGTTCAATTGGGACAGAAAGCAGCGCTCTATTGCCGGGTATCAACAGCGGATCAAACCTGTGCCCGGCAAGAGGTCGATCTGTGCGCGTTCGCCAAGCGGCGTGGTTATAAGGTCGCTGGCGTATGGAAAGAGACAGCTTCTGGCACCAAGGATGACCGCGTCAAGCGCAGGGCAGTTCTCGCGCTGGCCCAATCGGGTGAAGTCGACGTGATCCTGGTGACTGAGCTTACCCGGTGGGGTCGCTCAACGCTGGATCTGCTCCATACACTGAATGACCTTCAGGCATGGGGCGTGTCGCTGATTGCGCAGACCGGATTGCAATTCGATCTCAGCACGCCGCAGGGCAAGTTGATCGCGGCGATGATGGCGGCGCTAGCGGAATTCGAGCGAGATCTACTCCGAGAACGCGTTCGCTCCGGCATTGCATCAGCGCAAGCACGTGGTGTAGTGTTTGGTTGGCGGCCAGGACAACGGATCAAGGCGGATAAACTCGAACCAAAGGTTTTAAGGCTTGTCGCCGCTGGGCAGTCGTACCGACAAATCGGACGACAACTCGACATCAGCAAAAACACGGTATTGGAAATCGTGAAAAGAAATCGAGCGAATGACGCTGCTAACGAACGTCGCGAGTTATAGTTTGAATATTCCGGTGGGATGCAGCATAGATTGAAGCGTTTACCAAGAAATTCATTGAACCCTATCCAGGGCTTGATATATTTGATACTCGCACTTGAATTGCCCCTGGTAGTGCGTATGTTGGGTTTACCCCTTTTAGACCGAATCACTCATCATTGTGACATCGTGGAAACAGGAAATGATTCTTACAGATTCAAGCATCGAAAAAAGAACATAAAAACTGATTAACCAACTAAACCAGGTGGAAATTCTTAGACGCTGATGCCTGGAAAGTTTTCAACGCTGATTGACATTTATAGCAAACCCAGTACTATTGCTGCTGGGGTGGTTCCCGTAACAAGCCCTTAACTAATTGCTTTTAATCTTCGATGGCTCGCCCAATGGAAATTCCACCGGTTAACTACATCAAGAGCGGTGAACTTTATATCGCCTACCAAGTGTTTGGAGAGGGAGCAATCGACTTGATATTGCTACCCGGCTGGATCAGTCACCTCGAAGTGGCTTGGGAGCAACCAAGATTGGTTAATTCGTTTCGTCGACTAAGCTCATTCAGCCGTCTCATTCTAATCGACAAGCGAGGAACTGGGTTGTCAGACCGGGTTTCGCCAAGCGATTTACCGACGCTAGAGCAACGTATGGAGGACATCCGCGCAGTTCTCGATGCCGTTGGCTCTTCCTCCACCGTCCTTTATGGAATCTCCGAGGGAGGGCCGCTGTGCATGCTATTTGCCGCGACCTATCCCAAACGATGCGCGGCATTGATAATCTATGGTTCGTGGGCCCGCGCTTTTAAGGCACCAGATTACGATTGGGGATTTGATCCAGTTGAATTTGAAAATATTTTGACCTCGCTCGAACCCCAGTGGGGCAAAGGAACGGCGGTAAACATCATTGCGCCAAGTCTGGCGCATGATGAGCAGTTCTGTGCTTGGTGGGGGCGTTATGAACGCATGTCAACCAGCCCTGGCGCGGCTTTAGGTATTCTGCGTATGGCCTTCGAAGGGGATGTTCGTCATGTACTACCTGCGATTTCTGTACCCACACTGGTGCTACACCGCACTCATGACGGCTTTGTCAATGTCAAACATGGTCGGTACATCGCAGAACACATCAGTGATGCCCGCTATATTGAGCTCGAAGGAGAGGACCACTTTCCGCTTGCCGGTGACTCAACTGCGGTTGATCGGGAAATCGAGCATTTTCTGTCAAGTTTGGTAGATATAAGGCGTTCTCCCAATTCCGACCGGATGCTGGCAACTGTACTGTTCACTGATATCGTTGGATCAACCGAACATGCAACCGATTTGGGAGATGAAAAATGGAAAGAACTTATTTCCCTTCACGACCAGTTCGTTCGTCAAAAAATTGCTTATTATCATGGCAAGGAGATCAAGACGATTGGAGATGGGTTTCTGGTGACGTTCGACGGACCAGGACGAGGTGTTAACTGCGCTGATGCAATCAGAAAGTCTGTCCGCTCGCTCGGGCTGGAGATCCGCAGTGGGTTGCATACCGGAGAGGTCGAAGTAGTCGATCATGACATAGCGGGTATCGCTGTAAACATTGCCTGCAGAATTTCAGGATTGGCTGAATCCGGCGAAATCCTGGTATCCAGCACGGTGAAGGATCTCGTCGTCGGCTCAAACATTGAATTTTTAGACCGCGGCCTCCACGCGTTAAAAGGCGTATCGTATGAATGGCATCTCTTTGCTGCTAATCTATGAGGCACCACTATTGCTTCGGACTATTGTTATGAAAAGTTTTTGCGTTCAGCGGAAGACATTACGTTTCAGGATAAAACATTTAAATTCTTACTTCAGAATCCTGATTCATTTTCTCTAAGAGAAGGAAAATTAGGCGGATGATAAACCAAAGTGAATCGCACAGCACTGCAATACAACGCGTAATGGTCGGGACCGACCGGTCCGAAACAGCTGAGCAGGCTGTTCAATGGGCCGCTGCATTTGCCGAACGATATGAGGCGGAACTCTTCGTGGTTCAAGTGATTCAGCCACAGAACCCTACTACTACCAAGTACGGAGCGGCCGAAAGTACACGAGCTGCTGCGGCGAACGAAGAACTTGCTATCCATGTGCAGCAACTTGCCGGCGAGCGCGGTCATGCACTCGTCATTCTGGATGCCAATCCTGCGATGGCAATCGTTCGGGCTGCCGAGCAAGAGGCGATCGACGTTCTGGTGGTCGGCAATGTCGGCATGGCAGGGAGAAAGGAATTCCTGCTGGGCAACGTGCCCAATCGAATCAGCCATAATGCGCGCTGTACTGTCATCATCGTTAACACGCAGTCGTCGAGCTATCTCGCAAACGACACAATGCAGACCATCATCTCCAGCGCCGAGCCCCCGCCCATCGAGCCACGGTTGGCGGCCAGGGGAGGGCATATAGCAGCAGTAATGGCCAAACACGGCCTGAAAGGACTGTTCGGTCGGGCTGACGAACAAATTGCAACTGATCGACGCCGGCAGCAAGCAAAACGACTGCGTGCTGCGCTTGAGGAACTAGGCCCTACATTCTCCAAACTTGGGCAAATTCTGTCAACGCGCCCGGATCTCTTGCCGGCTGAGTACATTCACAAAGGTTCTGGGCTTCCTAAAAATGGCGCTTATTTCACCGGGTATTGATGCAAATAATCCTTCTTCCCTCAATGAGCAATAATCAGAGCCTTCTACTGCCAGCACATCTTTTAAGATGCCAGCTTCACAGGCTTTGGATAATACGGGATGTCTGTAATCATTGGCATTCGTGATGGCAAATACGGTATTGACTCCGGAATTGCGTGCAAAATTTTGTAGTCGCGCCAAAAGCAGATTTTGATGGCGATTTAGTACAGATAGCGGTAACTCACTTAACGACAATACAAAACCTGTTGCACCGATGCCTATCAAGTTAAAAAACTGATCTCGCTTTTTTAAAGCATGACCTATCTTTGCAAGATCCTCCGGTGATGCTATTTTCTCCAAAAGCAGTTCATGATTTTTATAAGGATTGTTCTGATAGCCTTCTGCCTGATTACCCATCCAATCCACAAAATCGACCTGACCATTGCTATCAATAACGCTATATTGACTGGTATTGATAACCACATGGCCTTTAAAGCCCGAAACAATAGATGCCAGTATTTCTGTGAGCCTGACATCATCACACGATGGCTTCGCATTACCCGATGGATGGTTATGCAATAACCAGTAACCATCTGCTTTAACATGTCGCTTGGTCTTTTCTACCAATACACCCAAATCATGATTGGCATGCCCGATCTTGTTCAGATAGATTGCACCCGGCAGTCTGGAACTCACAGCTGTATGATGAACGATGCGATTCATACGGGTATAAAATATTCTCAGCGTCTCATAGCGCGGATCGCGTAATATTTGCGCCATTATTGCCAGATCATGACCTGACTTGATGGGTTGATTCAGGAAGGTGGTTCCTCCTTTTTCTCGGAAGTCTTTTGGGAAATCACAACCCAGTAAGGTGCCACCTGCCCATCGAGCATGAGCTTCGAGCAGTTCTTTATAGGCACCTCGCCCCGTTTCTTTTTGCTTTTTGGTAGTACCGGGACGAGTCTCAATGTTTTCATAAAGATCACCTTCATCAGAATGGAATGAATTTCCTGGAGCCTTCAGCTTATTATCGCGCATCTTGCAGCCTCCCATAAAATTACCTGACCAATGCCCGTTTTTGCTTGATTTCCTGCTGCTTAGGTTCAACACGGGTTTGTAACTTCTCTACTTTGACCTGACGAGTCACTTTCTCTACAAGGGATCCAACCTGACGTTTGACGGCCTCAATACCCAGCACGCTTTTATTGGCCAGATCATTAAAATCATTTAATCTCTTTGATACCTGCTCATTAGGTGCAAAAACCGGAAATACCGCCACACCATTCACCAATGCCGCTGCTTCCAATGCTTTTTCCTTGCCGGGGTTTTTGCCAAGAGTTGACTCCAGGTGATGATCATCGTCTCCTGCGATAATGATGGGCTTATGCGGATACCTTTCATACAAATCCTTAGCTACTTTGGACAAATTGCCCGAATCAAATGCGGCGATGACAGGATAATCCAGCGCCTGGGATAGCGTGTCTGCGGTGGCATAACCTTCAGCTATCACAATAACAGATGTTGCGTCCAGTGCTGCCAATCCTCGACTCCTACCACCAACGATATGAAAGTTATTCTCCTTTCTGCTACCTGCTACAAAAAGCTTTGCGCCATTCGCCTGTATCGTTTGCACACTCCAGATTTGTCCATGAACATCTTGTGCGCTCAGCAATAAATCACCGGCGGTAAATACCAGACTGTCAGGGTGTTTCTCGCGCAAGGCTTTGACTTCCTGCCAGTTCTGACCGATTTTGATGATTGAGTCATTGGGTAAATCATCCGCATTCTGCGGTACGATTCTCAAATCGCCTGGTCTTGCATGCTTGTCCATCAAATAAGGATGCTCGGAGTCGGCAACCGGTGCGATCGCCAGCAAGGATTCAAGCGCATCAGCAACTTTTATTTGCCGTGCCTGCTGTTCGGCTTTTCTGTTTTGCTGCTTGATAGCGGCCTGGGCGATCAATTCTGCTTTCTGCTCATCCGTTAACGAATACCCCTTGGCCTTCCAGCGTGTCTCTATCCCGGTTCGATTATTTTTGAAATATCCGGCTGGATGACCATCCAGGTGCGCCACATAAAAACCTGACTTCTCACTGGGCTTATCGCCTTCAACTTTAATTCTGTGTTTGCTGCCATCCATCACCGGATGATTGCCATCAACCAGACAACCTTGAGCGCGCAGCAAGTCAGCAAATTCACTATGAGGATCGATAGCCGGTTCCTGCTGTCTGGAAACATTCTCCGGTAGCCAGCGCTGCAATGTCTGAATATCTGCTTTTGGTCCTACATACCAAGCCTTAGTGGTTTTGTCCCAACGAGCCCCCGCGGCTTTTGCCAAATCCTTATCGCGATAAGGAACAATCAAATATTGACGAGCATTGACATCGTTTTGTTGGCTCGCTCGCCTATTGGTTTGTTGGGTTTGTTGGGCTTGTTGATTCTGATGAATTTGGGCATTTTGCTCGACCTTGGCATCTAGCACCGCTTCTTCCGCACTCAGCGTGTCATTTCTGACGCGGTTTTCATGGATTTGGACAAGCTTAGCGGCCTTTTCATGTTCATTCTTTTCTGCAGCGGCATCGATGAGTGCAAGCAGATCAGTCAAATCCTGCGCTTCTTGTTTGGATTCACAGTCTTTCACCCATTGGAAAGTCTGATCATCACGCTGCATATACACTCCCCAAAATTGCGGCTCACGATTAAGTCGAAGAGCGGATACTATAGACTCTATGCCATTTTCATCGGTTTGAATCGCATTACCCTGTACCTGGATCTGTCCATTCCAGTCAGCCGGAATTCTAAAGCCCAGTTTGTCTTCAGACACTTCTTCAAACTCCAGATTATCAATGCCACCGCCCCTCAAAAACTTGAGTGCATCGGCTACCAGAATGATGGCATCCTGATCCTTGATTGGCATGCTCTGGGTCAGATGATTAAACAGTTTGAGATTGCGGGACGCGATGGTAGCCAGATCCGGTGAGAGATTCTGTAAATAGGTGGCGGTGTTTTGCTTGATTTGATCCATCTTAATTGCTTCCTGCGCATCAATTCCCTGTGCAATTTCCTGTTGTTGTGAGAATGCCAGTACAAAATCCTGGATTTTTTCGGCATCAGCAGCGGCACGAAATATCTCTGTCGGATCTTCCTGCAGCGCTTTGATCCATGAGTTCACATAAGCCACATGCTGCCCTGGATCATGACCGATACCCAGCTCACCGCTCAACAACATGCTGGCAATCTCAGCGCGTAGTTCTTCTTTGGCATAGCCTTCACTACCGAATGGATGCGAAAGATCACGACTTAAGCGCGATTCATGGCCTGTCCAGTGGCCCAGTTCATGAAGTGCGGTTGCGTAGTAGCGATCGGGTGTTGAAAACTGGTGCTTGTGGGGCAAGTGGATACTGTCTGTTGATGGCCGGTAAAATGCATTGTCTGCCTCACCATGACGAATCACGGCATTGGATGACTGTAATATCTGTTCAGCCCGTTCCAGCGGGTCCCAGTCGGGAGCTTTAATGCTGAGTTCTGGCAGATTATCCATTTGTTCGGCGTTAAATACGGAGGCATAGAACACTCTGGGGCGCTCAAGCCGGACCTGTTCTTTAATGGGCTGACCATTGCTATTTAGAACAGGATTCCCGTTATCATCTTCTTTGATACGCTCCTCGGTAAATTTCCAGTATTGCACGAGCGTGCTTTTTTCACCTTTACGCACCTGTGCGTTAAGAGCTGCTGCCTGCTTGTAGGTCAACCAACGCGGATCCGTATACGCACGACTCATCAGGTTCAGGCTATTAATTCCCCGATAGCGCTTACCCGTTGTTGGATTGACCGGTAAGGCAGCCAGCAAATCACCGGGTTTCCAGGGTTTCTGCCAAGGTGCGACTCCCTTTTTGAGTTGCTCAATCAGATTCTCGGCGACTTGTTCATGAAAAGCCTTCTTAGCCTCTTTCATTGTTCATCCTCCGCTATATGATCAATCGCGCTATCCAGCGCATCCTGTTCACTTAAGGCATCTTCCTTGAATGCGCCTAACATTTGTGACTCTAAGGGATCAAATTCAGCCTGGAAGCCCGGTATTTCTGCATCGAGTAGCTTTTCCTGTATTACCTGATCCTGATATTCAGGATTGTTTGTTTCAGCATCAATCTGCGGTCTATTCATGGCGTTGACTTATATGGACGCCTCCCGGTCTGGCAAGAGATATTTCGTGTTTTAGCGATACGAAGAATCGGCTGCAGTCTTATATCCGGCCTTATTGCAGATTGGATTTCTATCTGCGGGCCCTGATGGAATTCGCCAAGAACGCCCTCATCTCCTTGTCGTGCTCAAAGCACTTAACGCCATGCAGGTTCACGTTCTTGCGGTCCGACCTGTTTCGCCATCACACGGGTTTATCTACCTGCGCAACCTATCAGCATTCCACTCCTTTTTAGTGGTTGTTCTTTGTTATGTGGGCTCTTGGCTCACATAACCCTTTTGGTACTCTCGATCGTGCGCCAAAATCGCCCACGCCGTTCGTGCCATCTTGTTAGCCATCGCAACAATGGCCACATTCGTCGGACGCCTATGCAGCAGTGCTTCGCTCCACGCGCCTTTATCTTTGGCGATGAACATGACTGCTCTGGCGCCATGGATCAGCAAAGTTCGTAAATACGTGTCGCCTCTTTTACTGATACCTAACAGCTTGACCTTACCGCCCGTGCCACTTTGCCTTGGAACAAGCCCTACAAAAGCAGCAAACTCCCGTCCAGATTTGAAGCAATTTGCTTCACCCATCGTCGCGACCAAGGCGGTTGCCGTCAGCATTCCCACACCTGGAATCTCAGCAACCTTCCTACAAGCGGCTTGTTGTTTTTGCCAATCTTTGATTCTGCGCTCAATGTGTTGAACATCAGCCTCAATTTCATCAATACGCCTTAACTGCTCCTTAGTAGCTTTGAATAGCATGGTAGGCACGATTTCTTCTAGTTCAATCATGCGTTGTTGTATTTCTGCCACGCCTGCTTGTCGGCCACCTTTCAACGTAACACCAAACTCGTAGAGTAATCCGCGCAGTTGATTCACCTGCATGGTGCGGAACTTGATCAGCGATAATCTCATCCGGTGTAGTGCCAACATCGCTTGTTGATCTTCTGTTTTACCGGCTACCGTCCGCATCCCCGGTTGCCGTACCGCTGTCCAGATTGCCTTAGCATCTGCCGCATCGGTCTTGTTGCCTTGCACAAAAGGCCGGACAAACTTGGCGTGAATTAATCTGACTTCATGCCCCAGTGCCATCAATTTGCGCCGCCACCAGTGGGCACTACCGCACGCTTCAATTGCAATCAATCCAGCTTCACGTTGCGCCAGAAACTCCAGCAGTTCTTGCTTGCCAAACTTGCGGTTGTGTATCTCGCCATTCTCGTGTGTTACCCAGTACAGTTGAAAAGCTCGCTTTGCGATATCCAACCCATATGTCGTAAAATTCATTTCAGCCCCTCCGTCCGTTTGTGGAAAGATTCTATTATCCCCACCTTGGCACGTAGATGCCGTCAGGTCCGCGAGGGGCTCTAACTTAATTCGTATTGCTTACCCCGACTCCCCGTAGGGAGGGAAGCGTCCATACCATCTCCTTTTAATTTTTAATTAATGACTCCAGGTAAAAACTGGACGAACAACCTGTTGAATCTGATCACGCGCAATCAGCCCGAAATAGCGCGCATCAAAGGATTGTGGGTTCAAATCGGATAGCAGCAGGTACTCAGAATCTTCCAGCACGGCTTTAAGCCGGTATTGCGGCAATGCATGACCCTCAGCATCGGTTTTTAACTGGGCGCTGTTGGGTAAATGTTCACCATTAACAAAGATGCCAGCCTGATCAATGGAAACACTGTCTCCGGATTGTGCAAACACACGTTTCAGCAACAAACCATAACCGCCAGGGCAATCCCCTCGGTTGATGTAGGATCTATCCTTGGCCATATCAAAAACCGCATTCTGTGGTGGGCAGAAAGCGACATAAGCACCGCTTACAATCGGTTCATCAACGATTCTGTAAAAACCCACCGGCAAACTTGGTGTGGTAATAAACGACCCCGTGGCAAGACCACGGGGTATTAGAAAAGCTCAAGTTGACGCAGTTCTTCTTTTGGTTTGCCTTGATTCTTTACATACCGCTCAACCACACCCCAATCCGCTCTTTCCCCTACAGTTGCAACATAATAGCCATCCGTCCAAAACTCACCACCCCACAGATCCCGTTTCAAATCCGGCTTCCTCTTAAACAATTCTCGCGCTGTTATGCTTTTGAACACCCTAACAATCTGACCCGGTGCAATTTTCGGATGTGCCGTACAAAGTATATGGACGTGGTCTTTGTCGCAGCCTATCTGCTCAAACTCAATGTCGTATCGATCTTCTATCTCTTTCGCAGTCATCATGATGATTCTTACAACCGCTTCGTCTAACAATCCCCGTCTGTATTTCACAGGAAATACAATGTGATAATGTATCTGCCACGCACAGTGGCTCGCCTTCTCTACAACATCTCGCATCCCAACATTCTAAAGCCTAATTAGATCCCCGTGGCAAGACCACGGGGAATCGCAAGTTGATATAAATACCGCTAATACGCAAACCAATACTCAGCACAAGTAGGCTAACGCTCACTGCCAGAACAGAAATACCCAGGATTTTGATGGGTTTTTTCATGAAAATGAGTCAATAGAGTTCGAAGTATCTTACAGTCCGGTTAATTTATCGCTAAAGCTTGGGGGATTCACTTGTGCCCGTGCCGTAAAGGTTTCATCCTGAAAGTACAAAGGCTGCGTGCCATAGATCGCGGGGAAACCGGCAACATAAATAATCATGTCACCAGGCTTTGTGATCTTGCCTTCAGCATCTTTCATGGGGCCGGGCAGTCGCATACACTCATCCGGTGTTAATAACGCACGCTGCGTCTCCTGCAGGGTACGGGTGACATGTCCATGCATCATCGATGACCGGCGACCACTGGTGGTAATCTGCTCCTTGATGACCGTGGTTTGCCCGGTCAGTTTGGATAAGTGCTCCGCTGTCTCAATCCGGTTGGGTGCGAACGCGGTCTGGATGTGACAGTTGGAAGTGATCGCTTCATCATGCCCGTAGCCGGTCTCACGGCTTTTAAGCTGATTCAAGTCCTGGCAGATCAGATAGGCTTTGATGCCGTAGCCTGCGATAAACGCGAGAGATTCCTGGAAGATTTCAAGCTTGCCAAGACTTGGGAATTCATCAAGCATCAATAACAGCTTGTGTTTGTAATGTATGCTGGGCTGACCGCCTTTAAACGTGATTCTATCGGCGAGTTTCCTCACGATCATATTGATCAGAATGCGGATTAAAGGGCGTAACCGTGATTTGTCATTGGGGTGCGAAACAATATACAAACTGACAGGACTCTCATGGTGCATGAGGTCACGGATCTTGAAATCGGAATCACTGATGTTGCTCGCAACTATCGGATCTCGATACAAGGACAAATACGATTTGGCTGTCGACAACACGGAACCTGCTTCTTCCTCTGGACGATCCAGCATGTCGCGTGCACTGGCTGCAATCACTGGATGACTTTTGCCGTCCAGATAATCCTGCATGGCCATTTCCATCCATAATTCCCTGATATCGCGATCTGGATCAGAGAGCATTGAATCGACAGTCGATAAGTTGGCCGGAGTTCCTTCTCGCTGCGATTTGTACAGAACATGCAAAATGACACCTACCAGCAATGCCTGGCTGGTTTTCTGCCAATGGGTTTGTAATCCCTTGCCATCCGGATCAACGATTAAGGTAGTCAGGTTTTGAACGTCGGCGACTTCCATGCCACTGCCAATCTGGATTTCATCCAACGAATTCCAATGCGCGCTACTTGTTGAAGCCGGATCAAAGCGCAACACCTTGTTCTTAGCATGATGCTTTCTCCAACCGGCGGTCAATGCCCATAACTCACCTTTGAGATCAGTAATGACTGCACTCTGAGTCCAGGAAAGCAGAGTCGGTATGACGAGACTCACCCCTTTGCCAGAGCGAGTCGGGGCATAGCACAACACATGTTCCGGGCCGCTGTGTTTCAGATAGTGGGTTTTGCCGGAATTATCCTGCCAGCCGCCGACATAAACTGCATCATTATGATTATTCTTGCCTGTTGAGAGCAGTCCTGCGGCTACAATGTCCTGCTTATCTGCCCATATGGCTGATCCATGTAATCCCTGATTAGTTCTGGATGAATTAGCCAGCACCATTTTTATGACCAGCACCAGTATCAAACCAATGCTGGAAAATAAAATGCCGAAACCTGCCGCCAGATCAATGATGCCTGAATACTGGGGATACCATTTTTCTGCCCATACCAGAATTGCCCAGGGCTCATAAATATGAAAAAAGTGCGCACCTAGTTGCGGCTGATAATTGAATTTGTACGCAAAATACTGCGTAGCTACCTGCAATCCTCCGATCAGACACACAACGGATAATAGCCGAATGATGAGCGCGTCCTTCTTAACATTCCTATTGTTTTGAGATAACAGACTGTTCTTATTCATCAAAGACTCCTTCTGGGAGTTGAGGGTGTGGATCGTATTCCACCTGCCGACTGCGCTCTGGATTTCCTGTGCTGCTTCATTAACTGCTGCCGGTATTGTTCAAGCCGCTTGTCATCAAAAGTGATGTGCATTTGGTTTTGTGCTGCCACTTCAGCGATCTGAAGGCGAAACTGTTCTGTCCCATTGATTGCCAGATGGCTGCCATACTTCTTCATGGCCACTTGCAAAATATCCATCAAGGCATCTTGTGTTGCATCTGATAAGACAATGAGCCGTTTGCCATCATCGCGAATGGTGGTTGTGCCTACCTGATAAGTGACTGTGCCGATTTTGGTGATCGCTTCAACAAAATTATTCTTGAAGTGACCATCAGTGCTGAAACCATCATGGCTTTGCTTGGCCGATATCTGGTTGCCCTTAAATTGACCGGTTCTTCTGGATCGCAAAACAGCCAATGCTTGCGTCTTGCCATTTTTGGCCTCAAATGCTAACCAATCCAACCACCCCATTCTGGAATGACGGGTTTTAGAGTGCTGGTAGGATTTTTGATAATCGCTTTTAATGACTGCTATCGTTGTTTTGAACTGCTGATGCGCGGTTGCGTATAGCGCTTTTTTAGCCAATCTCCCAGCTTTGATGCTTTTAATGAGATTGCGCTTGAGTTTTGCTTCCTGTTTGGCACGTTTTATTAATCGATCTCTATTTTGGCGTAGCATGATCCATTGGGTTGTGCGCTGTGTGGCGCTATCCGCTTGTTCTTGCTGGTATCTTGCATAAAGCTTTGAAGTATCGATTCGGTTTTGCAATGGTTTTGGCTGATATTGTTTGGTGTCCGAACACGAAGGTTGATCAGAATGCTCACTAGGTATAAATGCACCCAGTTTTTGAGTTAAATTGCCTTTGGATAAAGACCGATCAACAGAGCTGGTTTTAACGGCCATGCCATTATTGGCAATCAATACAAACCCGTTGCCACGCTCCTTGATTTCAAGGCCATGTCTTTTAAGCACCTGATGCAAATCCTGCCAGTTGTCCGCGTGTTTGATTTCAGTGAGTACCTCGCGGTTGATCCAGCCCAGTAAACTCTCTACACCTGTTCTGGTTTCAATTTCCTGCGCTACTCTGGAGGCTTGATCCTTTACGGTTTCATGGTTAACTTTTGTTAAGCCATATTCCTGTTCTATTTGCTCACAAAGCTTCGCTACTTTAATAAAATCATAGTAGGGATTGTGAATTGTCAGGTTTTGGGGGTGAATCTTATTGATTGCAATATGCACGTGCAGGTTATTAGTGTCATCGTGGACTACGCTGAATCGTTGATGACCAGTAAAACCCAAAGCATCACAAAATCGATCTTCAATTGCATTCAGATCAGCAAAGGATAAACGCTCCCCTTCCGGGAAACTCAATACCAGATGACAGGTTTTGTCTGATTTGGCACGTGTATTCATTTCCTGTGTGTTTTGTATTTCTATCAGTGCTGCTGTCTGGTCGTCTGAATAACAGTTCGAAACCTTGATCTGACTGATACGCTCACTTTTGCCTTGAGGATCGGTCAGGTACTGTATCAGCGCAGAATAGTTGCTTTTACGCACTGTTTTGATGGGTATGATTTTAGCGATCATCGCAATAATTAACCGTTAAGTATTCGACTTTCTATTTCTGAGCTCCAGAATCGCATCCAGCATAGCGTTCTGCGTTGTGCGTATGGTAGCCAGAGTGGCCTCAATTTCTGCCTTGCTGGTTATTTTTAGCCGGACATCATTGGTCAGCCACATCTTTAACAACCCCCCTACCCTGCCCAAATCGCCGTTAATTCTTAATAATTTCTCTACTTGCTGATTATCGATGGCGCTCGGCACAAAGTATCCTAGACTCACCTGACGCATGTATTTGGCCACTGACAAACCCGTATCACGGGCTTTTGTTCTGATTTCCTGCTCTTCATCCAGCGTTACAGGCACTCGAAAATGTAATAGCCGCTTTTGAACCATGACGCACCTCAAGAATTATTCTGGCGTTGATAGCCTCGCAGAGCAAGATTCGTTGAGCACAGTCATGTGCGAATAAGATCCGTGTGATGTGAGTTAACTTTTTTTAAAAGTTAGCTAACTTCACATATCTTGCCCGGTAGAGTTTGTTTACACGAATAATATTATCATTAAACAAATACATTGCAAATGTATAATATATGGATATAATAATATTTAAATAGTACTAAAAAGTGTCTGTAGCTTGTCTTTATATGCATCAAATACAAACAGTTGTAAGTCAAATTAGACTAAACAGGAAGTAAATGAATACCTAAAAGATACTGTAATTAATTTGATAATTTTTACGCCAAATAACAGTCAGGAATTTGTCATGAGCCCATCGTTATCCGAACGAATCTCTATGAGAGAGCAGAAGAATCCAGGTCGCAGGAATTTATATGAACCTGCTTTCCTGGCCCTGAAAACAGAAATCAGCCAGGCACTTCATGACGGATGGTCAATGCGACAAATATGGTCGACGCTAAAAGATGAGAAAAAAATAGGTTGTTCCTATCTCTGGTTCAGGAATCTTGTCAAAAGGCACATTTTTGCTAAACCGGATGATTTATCTGCAAGGAAGAAGCACGGGCAGCCGGTAGCCGGCATTTCTCGGGAACCGGATAACCATGGCTTTAACTATCGTTCGTCAATTGATAAAGAGGAGTTAATCTGATGGCTAAAATACATATGATTTTGCAAGGCAAAGGCGGTGTCGGTAAATCTTTCATCGCATCAACGCTGGCTCAGCACAAGCTGGCCAAAGGTAAAAAACTGATTTGTGTTGATACAGATCCCGTGAATGCGACATTCCACGGATTCAAAAAGCTAAACGTGCGAAAGATTAATGTGATGTCCGGCGATGAAATTGATCCGAGAAAATTTGACGACTTGATTGAACTCATCGCCAAATCGGAAAGTGACGTCATTATTGACAACGGTGCCAGTACCTTTGTGCCCATGTCGCACTATCTCATCAGCAACCAGATCCCTGCCCTGCTTCCAGACATGGGCCATGAACTGGTTATTCATACAGTCATTACAGGCAGCCAGGCGCTACTCGACACCCTTACAGGATTTGCGAATTTAATCGAATCCTTTCCAATTGATACGCTGTTTGTTGTTTGGTTGAACCCTTATTGGGGAGAAATAGAAATGGATGGAAAAAGATTCGAGGAAATGAAAACTTATCTGGATAACAAAAGCCGCGTTTCAGCCATTATCAGAATCCCTAATTATAAAGCGGACACTTTCGGCAAGGATTTAAGTGAAATATTACAATCCAAATTAACCTTCAGTGAAGCTCTGGAGAGCAAATCCCTGCCCATCATGGTGCGTCAGCGGCTAAATATTATCAGGAAACAGCTTTTCACCAACATTGAGAATGTAGCCGCTGTTCTAGCATGACAACGAGTGATCTGGATCATTTCAATAAGATCATTGAGAGAGTCGCTGCCAAACACGGCATTGCCCTCACGGATGATGATCCGATATTAATGATTCACACACTCAATGAAATCTTGCTTGAGGAAAATATTAAAGCGCATCAGGTGCTTTTAAATAATTTTCGCTCGACCTTGGAAGAAAATATCAATCAATGGTCACAAGCTACGGAAAATAAAGCCAATTCGCTGCTACAGGCAAGCTCTCGCAACACCAATCTGTTAACCGAACAAATAATTAATTCCTGTTTTGAGTCAATCGATCAAAAAATAGAATCGGGTTTTAACGAGAAAATAAAAGAGATAGCAACGATAGTCAGAAATACCAGGCAAGCAGCCATCATCAATTTATTGGCCACAGGCCTGTTCTTCATTGCTGTCCTGGTTATGGTACTTGTTTTCTAGGACTTATCTTATCCGGGAAAATATTTCAGAGGTTTTGATATGAGTAACACACAGAAAATTAATAGTACAATTACGCATGCGTCTGTAAATAAATGTACGATCTCTCATACACGATATAAGCTAGTGAAAAAACCTCCAGAAAAGTACATCAAAAGCCTTCAGCTTGATCTGTTCTCGCAGTTTGTCACCAATGACAAAAGTGAGGTTTCAAATACCGTTGAAATATGGGAAAGTATTCCGAAATATTTTTTCACACCTAAACAAGTTGAAAAATTACGCACAAAGACAGGGCATGCTGACCCATATAAAATGGAATTCTCATATGATGGCATTTCCTGCAGCGTTAAGATTCAACCTGCTCTAATTGAACAAAAAGACGGAGGCTACAAAGCCTTCTTTCCGAGTGTTACTGAAGAACTCGTCGAGGAAGCTTTAAAGAAATATCTTACAATTCAAAATTATGGCATTCATGATGTCAATAAAGCTGAAACCTGGGTTCGTTTTTCTTTAAGCATGATACATCGGGAGCTTAAATCAAGAGGACGCACCCGAAGTCGGAATGAGATAAAACACGCTATCGAAGTCATGAATAAATGTAACATTTCCTTGTTCAAGGATAAAAAAGAAGTTTGGAGTGGAGCTATACTACAAGATTTGGTAACCGTTGGCCGTGAGGAATATCTAGCTGATACCGACGCTCACCATATTGGCAGATTACCTCTGTTTATCAGCCATGCAATAAATCGCCTTGAATACAGACAATTTAACTATGATCGTCTGATGAGCTGCGATGAACAACTCTCTCGCTTTATTTATAAGAAATTAATCAATCGTTACCGGCACGCCAATCTTATCAATAACTATCATTTCATGTTTTCAGATTTGAAAAATAGCGGATTATTGCAGCAGAGCAGAGAAATTGATAACAGAAGAAAAGTGCTTTCAGCATTAGACGAATTAAAAGAAAAAAATATCATAGCGAGCTATGAAACAGACGAACGTAAAGAAAGCCGTGCAATAACTGATGTGAAATATACAATTTTTCCTTCTAATCAATTTATAAGCGAACAAAAAGCCGCCAATAAACGTGTCAATGACACAGAAAAACAAGTCATTGATACAAAGGCATAATATCTGGATAAGCTCATGTAAACTAGTAGGTATAACTCACATATCTGATAAAAAGTAGAAGGTGTGACTCACATTAGAATTCTAAAAAGTCACAAATAAATGTATTAATAGAACATAAAAAAACAAATTATTGATGCAAACCCAACATCTATCAATAAACCCGCATAACGTAGCAGGTATAACTCACACATCAGCAAGAATGTAGAAGGTTTATCTCACACATCAACAACACAAAAAAACAAATCAAGAACTTAAACTCAAATCTTGTGGATAAAACCATATAAAGTAGTAGGTATAACCCACACAAAGTAGCAGGCGCAACTCACACTTCAATTAATAAGTAGAAGGTATAACTCACATTTAGTAGAAGGTATAACTCACCTTTAAAACTTTTCAATTTTTTGTAGCTAATTTTTAGCTTAATTTTATTGAATTTTTATAAAAGGATAGAAGGTATAACTCACACATCATTAAAAAGGTAGAAGGTTTAGTACACGCAACGTAGAAGGTATAACTCACAGATAAGCCAAAATGTAGAAGGTACAACTCACGGATAACTACAAGTAGTAGTTATAACTCACAGTTTGAATATATAAATGGTTAATATCTTTATGATTATATTAATAAAATAAATATCCAAAAAAACCCTATTCTTTTCTTCTTTTAATCTTTTTTATATTAGTCTTTAATTAATCATACCTGTGGACATGTGGATAACATTTTGAACGATTTAATTAAACCACCAGAGTACAGAGTCTTACAAAGATAAAAAATAATGAAGAATTATCCATTCACAATACACCTAGTTTGCCTTAAATCGAATCACAAGCGCGCCGAATAAATAAATGATACCCATCCCTTACCTTTGATCGATTTAACACAACTGAGCTCGTTTAATACACTTTATTGAACAACTTAATGATAATCTACTAATCAAGATCGTTTCACTCACAAAAATATTGGGGCTGTCTGCCCCAAACCCCGAGGATATTTAAAAAACAGTGATGTACATGTATAAATGAACATTTATATTCAATGACTTGTAGTATATTTACTTTTCAACGCAAACACTGCAAGGTAAAAGGGGTTTTAGTGATTTCAAAACGCCCTTGCAGCAAAAGGCAATCTCTACCTAGATATATCAAATCTATAGTGCAGACTATGGATAGCAGCCAAATTTCATTATTCCCTTTTTCCTTTCAGAATATCCATAAAATCATATATGGCGATGGCCGTAATATCATGCGGTAGTGGAAATCTATCCTTTCCAGCATAAATGACAAACTTTTTTTGCGGCTTAATATCTTCGCAAGCCTCATGAAATCCACGTCCTAAGCTAAGAGACGTGCCTTTTTTAATTTCTATTGCCCATCTTTCATTAACACCAAATTCCAGGACAAGATCAATCTCAGCCCCGCCTGCCGTTCGATAGTAATATGACCTTACGCGAGGAGGTAAAACAGATGCTATATTTTCTATAACAAACCCTTCCCAGCTTTTTCCGACGACCGGATGACCTAGTAGATCATTATAAGAACCGATATTCAGCAGTGCATGAGTGATGCCACTATCACGCACATAGATTCTTGGCGATTTGACAAGGCGCTTTTTAATATTGGCCGTATAAGGTTGTATTTTACGGATTAGAAGTAGATCAACCAGAAGATCAATATAACGAGCTACTGTTACGCTTGAGACTTCGATATTGGATGCAAGCTTTGAGGCATTAATATTTGTTCCCTGGCTATGCGCCAGCATCGTCCAGAATCTTCCTAACGTTTCTGCAGGAATTCTTGGTCCCAACTGCGGAATATCCCGTTCAAGATAAGTTCTGATAAAATCATAGCGCCAGTTCAAACTGGTTTCGTCATTACTGGCCAACAGACTGTCAGGAAAACCACCCTTCAACCAGAGATCATTTATGGTTTCGGAATGTTGAGCACTTTTTGTATATTCCAGGACATTAACCGGAAACATTTCGATATAAGAAATACGCCCGGCCAAAGTTTCGCTGGATTGTTTCAGCAGATCAATTGAGGCTGATCCTAAAAACAGAAACTGCCCTACCCTGTTTCCTTTTCTTCGTTGTTGATCAATTAATCCACGGATCGGCGCAAAAATATCCGGTAATCGTTGTACTTCGTCTAGAATAATCAGCTTATCGCTGTTTTCTTTGTGAAACGCTTCAATGTCCTGAGCTTTCTGAAGATCGATCCGGTTTTCCAGATCAAGATAAACAGATGGAATAGTATTCGCAATATTAATGGCAAGCGTTGTTTTTCCTACTTGACGTGGCCCCATAAGCGCCACAGACGAATTGGTTGCTAGAGCAGAACGAATTTTATCTTCAAGATGCCTTTTTATCATCTGCGCATATATAACATTAAATATTAAAATTGCATAGTTATTGCTCTGAAGTATGTAGTGATTAGTGGATGTGTATGTTGTTTCAAACAGTATGTCACTGATATTGTTATAAGTCCCCCTCCCCTCTTTTCCCATGTATACACGGATACTCCTTCCGATTTCGTCATATGAAGCCGGATATTTATTCGGTTCACATGTTTTTCTAAATTAGGTTATAGTAATTATGCAGCACAGGCAGGGATGCCGATGACTGCAAACGGTGATATACCAGCTCCGCCACTTGAAAAAATGGCGGAGTTTTCACATATATTGTCTCTATAACTAGTAATAGCTAGGTCAGGAATCCCCCATTCGATTTTACATATTAATTTCTTGCATTTTAAAATATTAAGATAGCTATCTTGATATCTTATCTATAATAGATAGCTGGATAGCTAACTATGTTAAGTTATTTTTTAACAAAAATGAGATGGGTAGTGTTTCAGTTGAAAGTAACGTGACGGCTTTCAGCCCCCAATAGTGACCTGCGTCTTAACCATCTAATAAATTTTCAGGAACCTAAAATAATCATCCTTTGTATACTAGGCTGGTGAGCCGACTCTAATAAGGAGACAGACGATGCGTGTGATGGTGTTAGTGAAGGCTACCGAAGACAGCGAAAAGGGCTTTGTCCCGACGGCCGAGAAGAGGGAGATGGATGGAGGCCATGGGCAGATTTAATGACGAGCTGGTTACGGCAGGCATTATGAAGGACGGAAACTGTGACGGCCTTACGCCATCTTCGCAGGGCAAGCGTATTGCGTTCGATGGACCCAACCGTACAGTTATTGACGGGCCTTTCCCCCACCCGCGCGAGCTGGTCACCGGTTTCTGGCTCTGGGTAGTCAAGGATATGGACGAGGCGGTCGCCTGGGTGAAGCGCTGCCCCAATCCCATGCCGGGACCGAGCGAGATCGAAATCCGCCCGTTATACGAGATGTCTGATTTAGAATGAATCCGCACATCGGGAATTGAATCTGCCTCACCATTTTAAAAATGAGGCACTACCCTGGGATGATTAAACTTTATTAAGAGATTCATGAAATGATATCCTCTAAAGATAGCTATCCAGATATCATTCAATTTAAGCTACCTAGATAGCTATCAACATTATGCTTGTTATATGAATATAAAAATTAAAAGCCGTGAAGTTATTGAGTTGATTTTTATATAGATAGCTAACAAGCTATCTATATATGTTCATAGGTAAATTATCTATAGTAATATGCATCTGGGATTATCCTACCAATAATGATTAATAATAAGATAGCTATCTGGATATCCTTGTTATATTAGATAGCATGATAGCTAAGGAAACGCTGATTAATTCGGCGGACGAGATGAAGCACGAGGCGCACGGAACACAGCAACCAAGACATATCAATAAGATAGGCGAGGGAGCGAGTACCGCGCAACGAAGTGATTCGCTCGTATAGTCAATTAATCAGCGTTTCCCCTAACTATATTTAGCGTTTTTTAACAATCCTGAGATGATTAGAGGCTTAGGAAATTATCTTCTATAAAGATAGCTATCCAGCTATAAATAATAATAGATAGCTTGTTAGCTATCTATGATAACATGTATCTAATGCTTTATTCGTCGGATAGTGGTTAATACTAAGATAGCTATCTGACTATCATTCTATTTAAGCTAGCTAGATAGCTATCGTTTATAAAAAGGAAGGGCATAACATGCCGATAATTGTTTTTGCATCATCTAAAGGTGGGGCAGGGAAAACCACCGCAGCTATTGTTCTGGCATCAGAACTTGCACAACATAATACAAGCGTTACATTAATTGATGCTGACCCAAACCAACATAGTGCAAAATGGGCTATGAAAGATGGTTGTCCATCGAATATAAAGCTTGTTGAAAAATCGACTGAAGAAACGATTATAGATGATATAGATAATGCTCAAGAACAAACAGCTTTTGTTCTTGTAGATTTAGAAGGAACGGCAAGTATGGCGGTTGCTAGCGCAATAAGCCGTGCAGATTTAGTAATCACGCTATGTCAAGGTTCACAAGATGATGCAGACGAAGCAGCAAAAACCATTAAATTAGTTAATCGGCAAGCAAAGGTATTAAGTCGCTCAATTCCTTTTGCTGTACTTATGACGCGCACAAATCCAGCAATTACGCCACGTACTTTAAAACATATCATGAATGAATTTCGTGATGCAGGAGTTGATATTTTTAAAACTAGCCTGATCGATAGAGAAGCATTTAGAGCCATTAGGTCTTTCGGTGGTACGGTCAATGATTTAGATCCAAGACAAGTATCTGGTATTGAAAAAGCAATTGCAAATGCCCATGCTCTGGCGGTTGAAGTTATCGAAAGAATCAAGGGTATAAAGAGAGAAAGAGGCCAAAATCATGACTAAAGAACGTGCACATTTAAATTTAAGTGATGATCTTGATATATCAGAATTTATACCAGTTAAAAAAGAGAAAAATAGGGAAACAGAAATAAAAACTCTTGAAAAAGTGGCAGAGCAATCAGGTTTTGTAAGTAGGAAAAATAAAAGTCAGAGGAGAAGAAAACCACAATCACCTTTTAAAAATCAATTAAATTTAAAGTGTCGAGATGGAATAAAAGAATTATTTCAGGATATTGGCGAACAGCTAGGGGTTCACGATCATACAACTTTTGAACAAGCACTTTTGGCGCTGATTGAAAAAAATGATTTAAAAGACTTATTGCAAGGTTATAAGGAGATCATAAAATAAACACAATAGAATAGTTTTTATTTGTGATTATATTTTGTGCATTTTTTTATTGCTAACAGC
The DNA here is from genome assembly GCF_030908545.1 of Nitrosomonas sp. sh817. NCBI lineage: Bacteria > Pseudomonadati > Pseudomonadota > Betaproteobacteria > Nitrosomonadales > Nitrosomonadaceae > Nitrosomonas > Nitrosomonas domestica. The sequence continues at coordinate 68,919 of NZ_CP133084.1, forward strand.
ATCTACTTTAATCAGATTCAATTTCTCATGATTGTCGTACTGAATAGAAACATTCTTACCAATGGGTGGGGGAGAGCTAAAGGATTCCAGTTTGTGCGCTATAAAATCTTTTCTTACTTGTTGATAAACAACACCTTCTTGCTTGTCGATAAAGAGAATTAAACCTTCATAGGCTTTATTTTCCGTTTCAGCTTTTTTTGCCAAATAAATATTATAGATACCTGGCTTAATACCTTCCTCAGCTTTCTTAATTAATCCGGTAGTTTTCCATTCATTTTCATTAAAATTCTGAAGGATTTTCTGCCCGTTCATGACTAAGAGACGTTGTTTCATTTGGATAAATTGAGATAGACTTCTTGAATGATCATTTCCAAGTCAAATTCTTTCTTGTTTACACCAAAAAAGAAGGCGGTCAGGTTAAAAGCACCGCGACCTGTTCCATCAAAGTCGCCGTCTTTCAATGAATATAAGATAGAGTGAAAAAGATCCTTACACTTTCGACCGGCAATAAAGTAGACTTTAAGCGCATCGATAATCATTGTCTTTTGCGCATCAGTTAGTTTTCTCATGATGTCTTTTGGTTGATGCGTTCTTTTCTTTAGACGTATATAAATATAGACCAGCAATTGATCGGCAGGGGATTTATGGCCGCGTTCTTTCTTTTCTGCTTTGATCTCAAGACTGTCTGTAGAGGGGTAGGGGGCTTGGCGGGTTAATTCATCCACAATTCCTTTTTCATCATCCTTTGATTCCAGGAATTTTCTAAACTGCTGTATTTTAGTGCGGGTAATGTCTTCTGGTTGGCTGTATTTCAACCAATCGACCAGTTCCAATGGATAGTTTTTGAATATCTTTTTAAGATTAAATATGGCTGCTATATCTGTCAAATTTCCGGAATTAAACAGCTCGGCAATAGGATCGGGTAAATCCATGGCCGCTGCATGTAATGACACATAGGAAGCCGATTTGCCAATGAATTTGCCTATTTGTTCATGGGTTTTACCAGCAGCAATCTCACGCCCGATATAATCAACGATTTCGCGTGATGTCAGATTATCCCGTTGCAAGTTTTCAACTACCTGATCCGCCAAACTGTAATCGGCATCAATATAGGCGGGTATTGATCTAAGTCCTGCATTTTTACTGGCGCGATATCTTCTGGCGCCATGATTGATAATATAGGTTCCGGGTTTGTCTGGATTGGGACGCACTGATATAGGGGTTTTTACACCTCGCAGTTTAATCGTTTCTGTTAATTCTGCGAGTGAAGCCGCATCAAAAGTTTTTCTAGGTTGAGCTGCATCTTCCATAATTAAATCAAGTGAAATCTGACTCGCGCCCAACACATCAGGCGCTTTATTCCTCTCATCGGATAAAGCTTTCTTACTTGTCATTGATTTAATTATTACTTTGTTTTAGAAGTAATTTCCTGAGTTATAGAATTCTGTGAAAATTAAGGGCAATATTTCATTACTATAATTCTTCTCAATTTAAGTGAATGGGGAATGTATCTTTTCAGATAAAGATGACTTGCTCAAAGCAAGAAAAGGAATAGACATAAACATACGAAAAAATACCCTCCAAAGTTAATACATTGATCTTGTTATGAACTAGCCTGGAAACACAGCTAAGAATCATAGACGCCAAAAACATCGCAACCAGGCGATATTCTATCTGTTATAAATATTTATTTGACCGGGGAATTGTATATTTTATCCATGAACATGCATTATAACCTTAATACAATTATGTATATTAAAAATGATTATGAATTAAACCAAAAGACAAATACTTAACGGTTAAGGGAGCCGCAATTTACGATATGTATAATTTAATTCTAACAACAAACATTTTAAGAATTCTGCGCGAGAAGAAAATAACAAAAGCTGAGCTGGCAGAAAAAGCGGGTATTTCAATCTCTTTTATTACTGAACTGACCAATGATAAAGCCAATCCATCGCTCAGAGTTATAGAAGCGATTGCCAAGGCGCTGGATACGCCGCTGCCGCTATTGTTCGACAATTCGGATATGAGTACAGCAGAACGAGCCTTATTAGCAGATGGCAGTGTTGGACATCTGGCTAAGGGATTTGTCTGGAAGGGCGCTGTATTGAGTGAGTTTCAGGCATTCCAGGTCGCGCAATGGGATCGCGAAAACCGCGAGATCATGAGAAAAATAAAATGAAACAATAAAAATATATTGCATAGTATTAATTATTATTATATCGTTGTATGCAATATTTATTTATTGCTGCACCGATATAACAATGTCCGACCACTCACCTAACATCACAACCGTTAAAGATCGGGCTAAAAGCAAGCTGGAGCGCGATGCACGGGAAATACTGTCTGCACTGCAAGATCCTCAGACGGTTGAAATCATGGTCAATGCCGATGGCCGGATCTGGCAGGAGAAGCTTGGTCAAAAGATACAACATATCGGAAATATCCAGGCTGCCCAGGTTGAAGCTGTCATCAAAACGGTAGCGGGTTTCCACGGCAAGGAAATCAATCGATTCAATCCAATTATTGAAGGTGAGTTTCCACTCGATAACTCACGCTTTGCCGGTCAATTACCCCCCATTGTTACAGCGCCCACTTTTGCCATCCGCAAAAAAGCCATCAGGATTTTTACGCTTGAGCAGTATGTGGAAACCGGCGTGCTGTCGCCAAGACACTGTGATGTCATTAAAGAGGCTGTGCGCAAGCACCGCAATATTTTAGTCATTGGTGGTACCGGGTCAGGTAAAACAACTTTGATCAACGCCATCATCAATGAAATGGTTCGGAGTGACCCGGATGAGCGCATCTTTATCCTGGAGGATACCGGCGAGATTCAATGCGCTGCCCAGAATTTCGTCCAGTATCACACCACACTCGATGTCAACATGACGCAATTGCTCAAAACAACATTGCGTATGCGTCCTGATCGCATTCTGGTGGGTGAAGTAAGAGGTGCAGAAGCCCTGGATTTGCTCGATGCCTGGAACACGGGTCATGAGGGCGGTGCCGCTACATTGCATGCCAATGATGCAATGTCAGGACTTACTCGCCTGGAATCTTTGATTTCACGTAATCCTTCAGCACCTAAAGAGATCATGCCTTTGATCGCAGAGGCGGTTGATATGGTCGTGCATATCACGCGCGCACCACATGGCAGACAAATCCAACAAATCATTGAAGTACAAGGTTTTAAAAGAGGAAGTTATCAAATCAAAAAGCTGTAAATATTTCATAGGAGTCGATCAATGAAGTTAATCAGTATCAAGGGTGTCTCTCCATTCGGTTGTATCTATTCATTCGCTGTCTTGTTTTTACTGCTATTGTCTGCTGATCAAGCCCAAGCAACCGTTGGCGCAGGTGGAGCACTTCCCTATGAAACCTGGCTTGTTAGTCTCAGAAACTCCGTTACCGGCCCGGTTGCGTTTACCCTATCCATTATCGGCATTGTGGTTGCAGGCGGTATTCTGATCTTTGGTGGCGAACTCAATGCTTTTTTCCGCACCCTGATTTTTATCGTATTGGTGATGGCGTTACTCGTTGGAGCCAACAATGTGATGACTAATTTATTCCAGGGTGCTGTTATTCCCCAGGGCACGGTTATTCCAGGTGAAACACCTCAGACAATCTTAGAGTCAGAAGAAAGGATCACTCTACGTTAGTTAAACAGGGGGGGGGGGCTCACTATGGCACTTCGAACCATACCTATCCGTCAATCGGGAAACCGCCCCAACTTGTTTATGGGTGGTGACCGCGAACTCGTCATGTTTTCTATCCTGATTGCAGCCACATCCATCTTTGTGGCGATGGAAATCAAAGCCACGATCTTTGGCATAGCACTGTGGTTTTTTGCACTGTTTGCACTACGACTGATGGCTAAAAATGATCCGCAACTGCGTCATGTTTACCTGCGCCAGATTCAATACAAGAAATACTATCCGGCGCGAAGCACCCCTTTTTATGACAATAACCGTCAACAGGAAAAACAGCACCCATGATTGCCGCAATGACCATACTCATCGCAATGTGTGGTGCTTTGCTGCTTCTGATGCTGTTTCTGCGTATTCGTGATGCTGGCAAAGAATTTAGGCTGGATCAACATCGATCAAAAGAAATGGGCTTTGCCGATTTGCTGGTCTATGCAGCAGTGGTGGAAGATGGCGTGATTGTCGGTAAGAATGGTGCATTAATGGCCGCCTGGGTATTCTGCGGCGATGATACGGCCAGTAGTACCGATATTGAACGTGAACGGGTGTCGTTTCGGATTAACCAGGCATTATCCCGTTTGGGCAATGGCTGGATGATTCATGTCGATGCAATCCGCAAACCTACGTTAGCGTATTCAGACAAAGCCCACTCCAATTATCCTGATCCCATTACCGCTGCCATTGACCAGGAACGGCGAAATCTGTTCGAGCGTATCGGCACCATGTACGAGAGTTGCTTTATCGTATCACTGACCTATTTGCCGCCGATGTTGGCACAGCGCAAGTTCGTAGAACTGATGTTTGATGACGATACCCAGCCACCCGACCAGAAAGCCAGAACACAAGGGCTGCTGGAATATTTTCAGCGTGAATGTGCCAACTTTGAATCCCGATTATCCAGCGTGTTTCATCTGTCACGCTTAAAAAGCCGCAAAATCGTCAATGAAGACAGTACAACCATCATCCATGATGATTTCTTACAGTGGGTGCAATTATGTATTACCGGCTTGGATCATCCAATGGTGTTACCTGCCAATCCCATGTATCTGGACACGCTGCTGGGTGGTCAGGAAATGTGGGGCGGGGTTGTGCCTAAAATTGGTCGAAATTTCGTTCAGGTGGTATCGATCGAGGGTTTTCCGCTCGAATCCTCACCTGGCATGTTAAACCTGCTCTCTGAATTACCCGGTGTGTACCGCTGGTCATCGCGGTTTATCTTTATGGATACACATGAGGCGGTCAATCATCTGGAGAAATACCGCAGACGGTGGAAACAAAAGATTCGCGGTTTTCTGGATCAGGTATTTAACCTGCAAAGCAGCAACATCGATGAGGATGCGCTCAATATGGTTGATGATGCGCAGTCTGCCATTGCTGAGACCAATAGCGGCATGGTAGGTCAAGGCTACTATACCAGCGTGGTCGTGTTGATGATGGAAGATCGGGCGGCATTGGAAGAAGCAGGGCGCAGAGTCGAGAAAGCGATCAATCATCTAGGCTTTGCTGCACGGGTTGAAACGATCAACACTATGGATGCCTATCTGGGAAGCCTACCCGGCCACGGTGTTGAAAATGTACGCAGACCCCTCATCAATACGATGAATTTGGCCGATCTGTTGCCGGTCAATACTATCTGGACTGGAAAGCCTATCGCGCCTTGTCCGATGTATCCACCCAATTCACCGCCCTTGATGCACTGTGTCACTCAGGGCGCTACGCCTTTCCGGCTGAATCTGCATGTGCGCGATTTAGGTCATACCTTCATGTTCGGTCCCACAGGAGCTGGAAAATCCACGCACCTGGCGCTAATTGCCGCGCAATTGAGACGATACCAAGGCATGTCGATTTATTGCTTTGACAAGGGAATGTCAATGTATCCACTAACAAAAGCAGTGGGTGGTCAGCATTTCACCGTGGCAGGGGATGACGAATCGCTAGCTTTCTGTCCATTGCAGTTCTTGCAGTCCAAGAGCGATCGTGCCTGGGCGCTGGAATGGATTTGTTTGATGGTTGAACTCAACGGCATCACAGTCACTCCGTTACAGCGCAACGAAATTAGTCATGCAATTGCCAACATGCATCAAAGCGGATCACGTACCTTATCGGATTTTCTGGTGACGATACAGGATGAAACCATCCGTGAAGCGCTTCGGCAATATACCATTGACGGCATGATGGGGCATTTACTCGATGCTGAAGCCGATGGGTTGAATCTTTCATCATTTACCACCTTCGAGATCGAGGAATTGATGAATCTCGGTGATAAATACGCACTGCCCACGCTTTTGTATCTGTTTCGCCGCATCGAGCGAAGCCTTCATGGTCAACCTTCCGCCATTATTCTGGATGAGGCATGGCTGATGTTGGGTCATCAGGTGTTTCGCGCAAAAATCAGGGAATGGCTCAAAGTCATGCGTAAAAATAACTGCTTAGTACTGATGGCAACCCAAAGTTTGTCGGATGCGGCCAACAGCGGAATTCTCGATGTGATTGTCGAGTCCACTGCCACCAAGATATTTCTGCCCAATGTATTTGCACGCGATGAGGAAGCATCAGCACTATACCGGCGCATGGGTTTAAATTCACGCCAGATTGAGATTCTGGCTTCTGCAATTCCCAAACAACAATACTACACGGTATCCGAGAACGGCAGGCGGCTTTACGACTTGGCGCTTGGCCCATTGGCGCTAGCTTTTGTGGGATCTACGGATAAGGAATCGATTGCAACCATCAAGAATCTACATGACAAGTATGGTGACAAATGGGTTATTGAGTGGTTGGCGATTAAAGGATTAACATTATCTGACTATGGAGTGGCTTGATGAGTGTAATCAGTGATTTTCTTAAATTAAGAATTGCCGGAAAAATCAAGTCGAACAAACAAATCCGTGAGGATTATGAGTTCATGGAAGGTGGTCGCCGCTCAGGCGAAAATGAAAACCCCTATCTGTCAGCGCGGCGCACCTGGAATGACCATATGCGCGGGATTCAGGCTTCGCGCAATATGTGGCAAATGTTAGCTCTTCTTTGTTTGTTGATTGCTCTGGCAGGAGTGGGTGGAGTCATTGCTATCGGCAGTCAATCCAAATTCATCCCTTATGTGGTACAGGTCAATAAACTGGGGGAAGCGATCGCGGTTTCCCGCGCGGATATCGCTGCTGTTGCCGATCAGCGCGTAGTGCATGCATCAATTGCAGCATTCATCAATGATCTGCGTATGGTAACCCCTGATATTGCTTTGCAGCGGCGAGCTATCTTTCGTGCCTATGCCATGCTGTCCATTAATGATCCGGCCACTGCAAAAGCCAACGAATGGTTCAATAGTCACGAAGCCAGCAGTCCTTTCAAACGTGCTGAAACACAAACCGTCAATGTTGAAATCATATCGGTCATACCCCAATCACCGGAGACCTGGCAGGTCGACTGGCTGGAGAAAATCTATGATCGGCAGGGACACTTAACCGAGCCACCTTTCAAGATGCGCGCTTTATTGAGAGTCTATAACAAGCTGACAACCCAAAGCACAACGGAAGAACAGATCCGAAATAACCCGCTGGGCATTTATATCCAGGATTTCTCCTGGTCGAAACAAACATAAAGGGGTCACTCATCATGAAACCGTTACTCTTTTTAAGTACCCCAAGTATCTTGGGCACGCTGAGCCTGTTGATTTTGTCCATTGGACTGGTTGCTCCAGTCTATGCCAATGGCTTGTCTGAAGCGTATTTCACCGATAAGAACCCTCAACTGACGCCACAGGAACGTGCCGCTATTGATCTGGCCAAGAAATGGCAAGCAGCCAATCCCAGTGGGGCAAAACCTGTTGCGGGACCGGATGGATCAATCCGTTTTCTGTTTGGTTCACAGCAACCCAGCATCGTCTGTGCAGTATTGCAGGTATGCGATATTGAATTGCAGCCGGGAGAACAGGTGAATTCCATCCATCTGGGCGATCAGGCGCGTTGGCTGGTTGAACCGGCAGTGACAGGGCAGGGGGCTCTAGAGGTACAACATTTAATTATAAAACCCTTGGATGTGGGTCTGGAGACATCGCTTGTTGTTACGACTAACCGGCGCACGTATCACATGCGATTGCGATCTCACCGGCGCGATTTCATGCCGAGAGTGGGCTTTACTTATCCTGAGGATGCCTTAGCCAAATGGGACGCCATCAAGACCCGGGAAAGTCATGCTATGGATGTGAGACGCTCACGCACCATTCCTGAAACCGGAGAATATCTGGGCAACTTGGACTTCGCCTATTCGGTTGCCGGAGATGCTGCCTGGAAACCGTTGCGTGTTTATAACGACGGTCAGAAAACCATCATACAGATGCCTGCCATCATGGCACAGACAGAAGCACCGACTTTGTTACTATTGAACAAGGAAGGCGGCATTTTTAGCGATGATGAGACGGTCATAGTGAATTACCGCTTACAGGGTGATCGCTATATCGTGGATGCCGTGTTTGACAAGGCAATTCTTGTTGCTGGAGTGGGCGGCAATCAGAGTCGGGTGACGATTTCAAGGGGGAATTGATCATGCGATCCAATAGTTTAATTATCATTTTGTTATTGCTTCTGAGCGGCTGTGCAACGCAACCCTATGGCAGTTTTATTCAAAATCCTTCAACCATATACAGCAAAGTCATGGCCGATGAAGTGACAGCACAAATAGTGCGACTGTATGCGGCTGCAAACACGCAATTTAATCTGCGTCATACGGTTAATGACCCGTTTGGTCATGCCTTGATAGAAAATCTGCGTCTTGAAGGATTTGCGGTTCAGGAAAGAATCAATTCAGATAATTCCCTTTTTGTTTCAAAAATTCTGACGGGAGACAGCATTCCGAATATCGCTATTAATCATGAGGCAGATGGTGCCAGTCAACCGGCAGGATTGGCCTTGAGTTACATCATTGACCAGTCGGGTGATTTGTATCATGTCAATATCATGATTAATGATATGAGTTTGTCGCGTGCATTCTTAGTGCAGGCAGACAGTTTTCATCCAGCCGGTCTTTGGGTAAGAAAAGAATAAGGGGTAGGGGAGATGTCGACCAATTCAAAACTCTTATCACCCGATTCATCGCCGAATGTTGTCGCAAGAAGCGCCGGTGTGCGGCGCGTTAATAATCTTCCGATTGTAATTTTTGGCGCGATCATGCTGATATTCATGTTGCTTATGATGATCGTCGCGATGAATCGCGCAGCCGAGCGAGGTCAATACGATTCTGATGTGAATGGCGATATTCAGTCGAGCAATTCCTTTGCTTCACTCATTGCCAAAGACTATATCGGCGGCATCATAGAACCTAAAGCCCCGCCTGTGATGCCAGAATCATCTGCAAAATCACCCATTCAGGGAATCATTATCGAGCGGCCATCGGATCTGGATAGGCCGCCTCTGCCGCCATCCCTGAATGCAGCTACTGATCCCTCGCATCATGCTGACATCGAACATATTCGGATGTTGAAACGCCAGCAACTGGAAGAAGCGATCAAGGCCAAAACCAATGTGAATGTGATTGCACCCAGAAGTACAGGATCATCGCCGGATTTAACCAACACGGGTGCACCTAAAACGCGCGAGGAAATGTTGGCTAAATTGGCATCAGTGCGTCAACAGATCGATGCAAATCTGCGTGAAGATCCAACGGCTGCCTATCATGCGCGTCTGGCGCGGTTGAGACAGGATGGGGAGTCAAGTGTAGCGGGAGGAATGGGAGCGGGTAGGGGTGATGAATTCATGAACGATGGCGCCCCTCGTTTGCTGGACGATGATGTTGGCAGACAGACTCAAGATTATTCGCGCTTTGATTCAGCAAAAGGGGATGCACGCTGGAATCTGGATAGTGAAGTCAAAAAACCTCCCACACCGTATGTCTTGCAAACTGGCTTTGTCATCCCGGCAACCTTGATATCCGGTATTAATTCCAGTCTACCAGGCCAGATTATGGCGCAAGTAAGTCAACATATTTATGATTCTCCGATTGGCAAATGGCGTCTG